>NZ_JBGVMC010000088.1:0-2444 GCF_045124615.1 Succinivibrio sp. | reverse complement strand
AAGATAACATTGAAAAAATCAAAGAGCTTCAGTCAAAAGGTATCAAAACAGTTGCTGTTGATACAGCTCTTGCATGCTTAAACAATTACAATATCATTCCTGATATTATCGTATCGCATGATCCTATCGTTTATGTGCAGTTCAAAAACCTGATCCTCAAAAATAAAGATAATTTCAAAAATACATTTTTAATATGCTCTGCTCATTCTGAACAGGCTTTTATCGAAGACTATCCAGGTCCAATAAAATACATATTTGATGACAATGATGTGAAGATTGTTCCTGAAATAGATTGTGAACTTAAGAACTTTATTAAATTTGCAGGATCTGTTCTTTTAGAAACAACAGCAATCTTAAAAAGAGTTTCTCCAAAGAAGATCCATCTGTTCGGCTGTGATTTTGCATACAAGGGCAATACAACTCATGCTGGTAATTTATATAATGAAGTTTCTGAAAAGGATACAAAAAAGAACTATGGATCATTCATAAAAATATTATGCAATGATGGTCAGTATCAGAATACGCTTAAGTCTTTTGCCTTATACAGAGACTATTTAGAAGCAGACATTAAATCATCACCTAATACTGAATATATTAATTATTCTAAGACAGGTGCTATTATTAAAGGTGCAAAACTAGGATAGACCTTACTTTTATCGGAAGTTAATAGATACGAAAAGGCCCTGCAATGCAGGGCCTTCTTTATAGCTTTAAGAGCTTATTACTGCTTCTTAGCAGCAGCGAAAGCTGCTTCCATAGTAGTAGTTGTAGGCTCAGCTGCCTTCTGGTTTACAGACTCTAAAGCTTCCTTCTCCTCAGCCTCATCCTTAGCACGAACTGATAAGGTGATCTGACGGGTCTTACGATCAACGTTTACGAACTTAGCTTCGATCTCGTCGCCAACTGAAACAACAGTAGTTGCATCGTCAACGCGATCACGTGATAAGTCTGAAGCCTTGATGTAGCCGGTAATGCCTTCTGCTAATTCAACAGTTGCACCACGTGCATCAACTTCGGTAACCTTACCGGTTACAACTGAACCCTTACGGTGTGATGCGCAGTAATCTGCAAATGGATCCTCAGAGATCTGCTTTAAGCCTAATGAGATACGCTCACGCTCTGGATCTACCTGAAGAACGATAGCGGTGATTTCGTCACCCTTCTTGAAGTTGCGAACAGCTTCTTCACCAGCCTGCTGCCATGAGATGTCTGATAAGTGTACTAAACCATCAATACCGCCATCTAAACCGATGAAGATACCGAAGTCAGTGATTGACTTGATCTTACCAGTTACCTTCTCACCCTTTGAGTGAGACTCAGCAAACTCGATCCAAGGATTTGCCTTGCACTGCTTTAAGCCTAAAGAAATACGACGACGCTCCTCGTCTAACTCTAGAACCTTAACCTTTACCTTGTCGCCAACTGAAACGATCTTAGATGGGTGGCAGTTCTTGTTGGTCCAATCCATCTCTGATACGTGTACTAAGCCTTCAACGCCATCAGCGATTTCAACGAAGCAACCATAATCGGTTAAGTTGGTAACCTTACCCTCGATCTCAGAATTCTCTGGGAAGCGAGCTGCAATGTTTGCCCATGGATCTTCACCTAACTGCTTTAAGCCTAAAGATACGCGTGAACGCTCACGGTCGAACTTAAGAACCTTAACAGTAACTTCCTCACCAACTGCAACGATCTCTGAAGGGTGCTTAACTCTCTTCCAAGCCATGTCAGTGATGTGTAATAAGCCATCAACGCCACCAAGGTCAACGAATGCACCGTAATCGGTAAGGTTCTTGATGATACCCTTAACAGTCTGACCTTCAGCTAAGTTAGCTAATACGTTCTCACGATCAGCTGAGCTTTCAGTCTCGATAACAGCACGACGTGAAACAACAACATTGTTGCGCTTCTGGTCTAACTTGATAACCTTGAACTGCTGCTCTTTGCCTTCGATGTGTGCAGTGTCACGTACAGGACGTACATCTACTAATGAACCAGGTAAGAATGCGCGGATACCGCCTAACTGTACGGTGAAGCCACCCTTTACCTTGCCATCGATGATACCAACAACAGTTTCGTTCTTGTTGAAAGCGTCTTCTAACTTGATCCAAGCTTCGTTACGCTTTGCCTTTTCGCGAGAAACCTGAGTTTCACCGTCGCCTGACTCAACAGACTCTAAAGCTACGTCAACAGTATCGCCAACCTTAACTTCTAACTCACCTGAAGCATTTAAGAACTGCTCCTGTGGGATTGCAGACTCTGACTTTAAGCCAGTGTCAACAATAACAAAGCCGTTGTCGATTTTAACAATAGTACCTTTAACCATTGAACCTGGACGGGTTTCAATATTCTGTAAGGACTCTTCGAAAAGTTGTGCAAATGATTCCATTAAAAGGATTCCTAAAAAAGCTCCAAAGCCTCATGCTTAAGGAGGGTTGATAAAT
>NZ_JBGVMC010000087.1:0-7805 GCF_045124615.1 Succinivibrio sp. | reverse complement strand
TTACAGGTGAGCTGAATGTAATTGCAAATAGAATTTCTGAGGATGTGTCATCAAGGAAGTTCTAGTAATCAGATAATTAAAGCCTCATTAGAGGCTTTAGGTAATTTAGAATCCTTTTGATTCGGAGAATTTTTGAGGAGCAATACTTGAAGAACCTTCAGTCATATCCTGAATATTTTTGTTCTCATTTTCTTTTTTAGCAGGATCTTCATTTACAGAATCTTTGTTATTTGCTGATTCCATGTTTTCTTTCATTTGCTCTTGCTTTTCTTTTTGAACCTTTGCATTTGCCTCATTTAAACGTCTTGAAGCATCGGCAGCAACAGAAAGATCTTTTGATGATGGCTGAGCAGGAGCCTTAGCAGCCTTGATTATAATTCGCATTTTTTCAGCTGTTTTTTCTGGTGTATCTGCATCACTAGAATCTATGTTGACGCTTCCTGCAACTGCATATTTTTTACCGTCAGGCCCAGTTTCATACTCATAAGAAGGAGCACTTGTATAAGGACTTCCGACTCTCTGATGAGTTCTTTCATGCTTCTTTACTTCAATATCTCTGCTTTTCAGCTCTTGAAGCTCTTGTTTTTCTTTGTCACTAAGTGGCTTTCCATTAGCACCTTTTTCTTCAGTAACAGAGCCTTTTTCATTATCTTTTGACTCATCGGTGTTTACAGTTCCATCAGTTACGTTTGTCTTATCTTCATTGCTATCTGTTTTAACGGTTGGATCGCTAACCTTTTTTGCAATTCCAAGATAGGCCATTCTTGCTTTAGAACGATTTGATGAGTATTGATGCTGGCAGTTCTGTCCGTCATTACACTGACAGTTATCTTTTGATAGAGTAACAGTATCTTCTTGAAGTACTAAAATTCTGTTCTCATTATTTTCATTAGAGTAATTTTGGGCAATAGAATTAGAGCCGGTAGCGTAATTGCTAGATACCGGAGACATACCATTAAGAAGATTAATTGTACTCATAATCTATACCTCTACATAGAGATCGGCAGACTATATATCTAACTTTAGTAAATCTTCAAAAAAAATTAAATTTTTCTTTGAGATTAATTCTTAAAAAAATAAAAGCCAGCATATATGCTGGCTTTACATGATTCTAATTAGAATTAAGCTTCTTTTTTCTTCTGTGCTCTTCTGCAAGCTGCTGCTGTAAAGATTACATCAGTTGAGCTGTTAAGTGCAGTTTCGCATGAATCCTGTACAACACCGATAATAAAGCCAATGCCAACTACCTGCATTGCGATGTCGTTTGGAATACCGAAGATTGAGCATGCAAGAGGGATCAGCATTAAAGAGCCGCCTGCAACACCTGATGAGCCACATGCACAAAGAACTGAAGCAATACACATTAAAAGTGCTGAAGCAAAGTCAATATTGATTCCAAGAGTATGAGCTGCAGCCATAGTCATGATAACGATGGTTACACCTGCACCTGACATATTAATAGTACAGCCAAGAGGAATAGAAATAGAGTAGGTTGCTTTATCAAGCTTCATTTCTTCACATAAAGCCATATTTACAGGCAGGTTTGCAGCAGATGATCTTGTAAAGAATGCTGTGGTACCAGATTTTGCAAGGCACTTGAATACGATAGGGAATGGATTTTCTCTTGTTGTGATGAATACTAAAAGTGGATTTACAACAAAAGCGATAATGAGCATGGTTGCAACTAGAACTGCAACAACATGAACATAATTTAATAGATTTGCAAAACCACCTTCTTGTGTACATGAAGAGTAAACAAGACCGAAAACACCTAATGGAGCACAGCGAATAACGAATCTAATTACACCTGAAACAGATGCAGCCAGATCGTCAAGAACGATTTTTGTAGTTTCGTTTGCAACTCTGAACATTAGACCTAATGCAATAGACCAGAAAAGAATTGCTACATAGTTACCGTTGATAAATGCTGCAATAGGATTTTCAACTGCCTGGTTTACGAAATTTACAAGAACCTCTTTAATTCCTGATGGAGCTGAAACATTGGCATTTAGAGCAAGCTCTGAGAAAGTGCTTGGGAAAATATATGACATTGATAAAGCCAGTGTGCCTGAAATAATCATGCCGATAAAGTAAAGTGCAATGATTGGTTTCATGGCTGTTTGCTGACCAGTCTTATGTTTTGCAATAGCAGATGTTACAAGAACAAAAATAAGGATTGGTGCAACAGCTTTTAATGCTTTAACGAATAGTGTTCCAAGTGTAGGAATAACAGATTTGTCATCAGGATATACATAAGCTGCAACAATACCTAAAAGAAGACCAACAATGATCTGAAGAATAAAAGGAACCTTATTTAAGGTGTGATAGAGCGGAGCTCTTGGGTTTTCAGTTTCTAACATATCTAACCTTATTAGTGTTAACAATAATTGTTATGAAAAAAATTTTGATAATTATAAGGTGACAGATAAAAAATAAAAATAAAAGTTTTAATTGCACCAAAAATAGATAGAGATTTTTTGAAATACAGCACAAAAAACAAAAAACAGCTAAATAATGAAAGATAATGGTGCAGAATCGGTAATGATTATTGATTACTTAAGTCTACTATATTAGATTTTGTTTTTGTATATAAGAAAAATGCTCAGTAAAAATTTTTACAAACTCAATGCTGTGTATTATAATCTTGTAGGTTAGTCGTGAAAAACGGCTATATTTACGTAATTTAATATATTAATTTAGGTACCACAATGATCTATTCTAAAGAAGTAGAGAATATGTGCCCAGTTACTAAGGGTGCATATCATGGTCCTGCTCCAATTCCTGAAGAGGGTAAGTGGGTTCAGGCTAAAGAAATCAAGGATATCAGCGGTTTAACTCACGGTGTGGGTTGGTGTGCTCCTCAGCAGGGCGCTTGTAAGATGACCTTAAATGTTAAAGACGGCATCATTCAGGAAGCTTTAGTTGAGACCATCGGCTGTTCAGGTATGACTCACTCAGCTGCTATGGCTTCTGAGATCCTGATCGGTAAGACCTTACTTGAAGGCTTAAACACAGACTTAGTTTGCGATGCTATCAACACTGCATATCGCGAGCTTTTCTTACAGATCGTTTACGGTCGTACACAGACTGCTTTCTCAGAGGGTGGTTTACCAATCGGTGCTTCTCTAGAGGATTTAGGTAAGAACTTACGTAGCCAGGTTGGCACTATGTTCGCTACTAAGGATAAGGGCCCACGTTATTTAGAAATGACTGAAGGTTATGTAACTCGCGTTGCATTAAACAACAACAACGAGATTGTTGGTTATGAGTTCGTAAACTTAGGCAAGTTAATGGATCTTCTAAAGGCTAACCCAGAGATGTCTGGTAAAGAAGCTATTGCTAAGATCCAGGGCCACTATGGTCAGTGGGATAATGCCGCTAAGTACATTGACCCAAGAAAAGAATAAGAGGTACTAAAAGATGGCATTATTTGAAAGTTATGAGCGTCGTATTGAGAAAATCAATGGTGTTTTAGCTCAGTATGGCATTAAGTCAGTTGAAGAGTGTAAGGATATCTGCGCACAGTATGGTTTAGACCCATACAAGACTGTAGGTGAGATCCAGGGTATCGCTTTCGAGAACGCAAAGTGGGCATACACTGTTGGTGCTGCTATTGCAATCAAGAAAGGCTGCAAGGTTGCTGCTGATGCAGCTGATGCTATCGGTATCGGTTTACAGGCTTTCTGTATTCCAGGTTCTGTTGCTGAAGACCGTAAGGTTGGTATTGGCCACGGCGGTTTAGGTGCAATGCTTCTACGCGATGAGACCAAGTGCTTCTGCTTCTTAGCAGGTCACGAGTCATTCGCTGCTGCTGAAGGTGCTATCGGTATCGTTCGTAACGCTAACAAGGCTCGTAAGACTCCATTACGCGTTATCTTAAACGGTTTAGGTAAGGACGCTGCTCAGATCATTTCTCGTATCAACGGCTTCACCTATGTTCAGACCAAGTTTGATTACTACACATCAGAGTTAAAGATTGTTAACGAGATCAAGTACTCAGACACAGAGCGTGCTAACGTACGCTGCTTCGGTGCTGACGATGTTCGTGAAGGTGTTGCAATTATGCATCACGAGGGTGTTGATGTTTCTATTACCGGTAACTCAACCAACCCAACCCGTTTCCAGCACCCAGTAGCTGGTACTTATAAGAAAGAGTGCGTAGAGCAGAACAAGAAGTACTTCTCTGTTGCTTCAGGTGGTGGTACCGGTCGTACCTTACACCCAGACAACATGGCTGCAGGTCCTGCTTCATACGGTATGACCGACACTATGGGTCGTATGCACTCAGATGCTCAGTTCGCTGGTTCTTCATCTGTACCTGCTCACGTAGAAATGATGGGCTTCTTAGGTATGGGTAACAACCCTATGGTTGGTGCAACTGTAGCTATCGCAGTTCAGGTATCACAGGCTTTAAACAAGTAATTTAAAGTTTTGATATCAATAAAAGGGCATTCTTTTGAATGCCCTTTTTGATCATGTTTTCTTTATTATTTAGAATTCTTTACTATAATAATTATGACAAAATAATAATTATTTATGAGTATGGAATTTATGAATAAATTTCTAATTTTTATATCACTGCTTTTTTCTCCTGTTCTTTATGCATCCTCACTGTCATCTTGTTCGTTAAACGGTGTAAACCTATACGGAAAAGTTAAGGTTGTAGAGCATTTTGCTACTTTCAAGGTTAAGGTTGTCAGAAATTTTGCTGATCTTAAATTTAAAGAAGTTGCTCATTTTGCAGATAAATGCGGAGAGTGGCAGTTTGTAAACAACTTTGAAGATTTTTCTATTCAGTATGTCGATGCCTTTGAGGATTTTTCAATCATGAAGGTTGATAATTTTCCTGGCATCGACTAAGTAAATATCTATTGTCCTTTGTAGCTGCACAGTTTTCTTGATTTGTTATATTTGATATCGTAAACAATACTATCGTAGCATTTGTTCGGATCAATTTTCTTTATTTTTGAAGTGTTAATGTCACAATATGAGATACAGCCAGCCTTTATAAAGTCTTCTTCTAATGGATCAACTAAATTTTTAACATCAAGTTCAAGTTTTCTTACATACATTGAGTAAGTTCTTCTGCTGGTTATTCCGTTTTCATCAGTATAGTCAGCTGTAAAATCTTTTAGGTATCTGTTTGATGTATCTCCTAATACTTCCTGTACATAATGAACATATGTGAAACTCCTTTCTAGTTTGACATCAAAAATCAGGTTTACAGCATTGTGATGTCTAAAAAAGTCAAAAGGTGAATCACTACCGAAAGAAGATTTGTTATTAAGATCGACTAGTTCTTTTTGATACCGACCAGCTACAGCAAAAGAATATATTGGATGTTTTGTTCTTTTAAAATCAGATCTTGAAAGTGCTGTTTGTGTTATAGATCCTGTCTTTGAAGGCGTAGTTCTATAGTCAAATGCCAAACCTTTGCAAAAATCCCAGTTATAACAAGGAAATACAACAGTACCTTCACTTCCAACTTCTTCTAGCAATCCGTCTATAAAATCATTGAAATCTGTTGAGCTGTTATTTTTAATAGCATTCATTATCATTCGTCTGCTGTCTGTTGACACTAATATGAAATCGCCTTTTTTCAGTCCGAGATTTTTGCCATAATCTTTGAGTGGTACGTACGCTGTCATGATATTCCTTTATTTCTAACTAAACTAAGTGGAACAACAATAATGATATGATCAATTAGCTATGAATAACTATGACGTTGGTAACAAAATTTTTTCTAAAGAAATTTTGGTTTTCTCCGATAGCTTATGTAAAGGTTTTATAAACGGCCAGTGAGCTAAATATCAGGAGAGAGACAGAGGAAACTCTGATAGCTTTTCTGCCGTTTGGCAGAAAAGCGACCTGATTTCATATTCATTTTTCTGATAATCATCAATTAAATCTGATAGAATAGCGCACAAATGAAGGTGCGTTATGAATTATTTTTTTCATCTGTTCAAATCAAATACCGATCTTGTAGTTTCTTTTTTTCTTGCACTAATAAGCTGCTTAATACCAAAAACAGATCCTTTAAATACTGTCCTCTCAATAAACTATGAGATTCTCTTTCTTTTAATGTGCCTTATGATGGTCGTTGCAGGATTTAGAAAAATCGGTGTATTAGATGGAATATACAAAGGATGTTTTAAGTTTGTTGATAATACACGATCGTTGTCAAGGATCTTTATTTTCATTAACTTTTTCATCTCAATGCTCATAACCAATGACGTATCTCTAATCGTATTCGTTCCTGTTGCAATAAGAGCATTTACCTGCATAAACAGAAACGATCTGATTATTCCTGTAGTATCCATGCAGACAATAGCTGCAAATATGGGCAGTATGCTCACACCTGTTGGAAATCCTCAGAATCTTTATATCTATTCATATTTTCACTATCAGTTTACGGATTTTATTTTTGTTACATTCCCTGTATTTGCAGTCTGTTTCATCCTTTTGTATGTAGCAACACATTTTATTGATAAATCATCTTTAATAATTGATACAGTGCAAAAGGTTGTAATACCAAAGAAAAAGGCAGTGCTGTTTTTTGTATTATTTATTTTCTGTCTTTTATGTGTTTTAAGAGTAATAGACATTTATATACTGTGTCTGATTCTGTTCCCTGTATGTTTTATTAGTGACAGAAAGTTGTTCTTGAAAGTAGATTACAAACTTCTTTTACTTTTTGTCTTTTTATTTATTCTTGTTGGTAATCTCTCAAAATTCGATCTTGTAAGTTCACTTGCCTATGAATTTGTAAGTGAGTATGAATATTTCGTATCTTTATGTTTATCTCAGATAGTATCTAACGTTCCCGCCACAGTTATGCTTTCATCTTTTACATCCGATCCTGATCCTCTTTTAGTAGGTGTGAATGTAGGTGGTCTTGGAACAATCATAGCCTCAATGGCATCACTTATTTCATTTAAGTACTATGTGAAGATTGATGGCGCTAAACCACTTTATTATCTTAAGAAGTTTACAAAATATAATTTAAGATTCCTGTTAGTTCTTGTAACTTTACATTTTATATTTCCATCTTACTTTTAAAAAATTTGATTTTTAAAAGATTTTCTTTTGAAAATAAAAGGTTATTCTTGTAAGAAAAAATGTAAAAAATAGCAACAAAAGAGCTTTTAAAGTATAATATCTGAAGATTTTTAGGAGCTCTTTTTTATGGCACTTTCCTTTTTTGCAACATGTCCAAAAGGACTTGAAACTCTTTTATTAAATGAACTTAACTCAATAGGTGCATCATCAGCTAAAGAAACAGTTGCAGGTGTATCCTTCAAAGGTGATTTTGCCTTTGGTATGAAAGCATGTCTTTATTCAAGATTTGCATCAAGAATTCTTCTAGAGTTATCTGAGTTTTTCTGTGAAACTGACACTGAACTTTATATCGGTGCAAACGGTGTTGCATGGGAAAAGTATTTTGATAAGAGCAATACCATTGCAGTAACTTTCACCGGTACTAATGAATCAATCAGAAATACTCAGTACGGTGCTTTAAAGGTTAAGGATGCAATCTGCGACAGACTTCAGACAACACAGGGTGGAAGACCTGATGTAGACAGAGAAAATCCTGATGTTGTAATCAACTGTCATTTAGATAAGAAAGGCAGTGCTAATATCCTAATTGATCTTTCTGGAAGAGCTTTATTAAAGCGTGAGTATCACAGAGGGACTGGTGATGCTCCTCTTAAGGAAAATCTTGCTGCTGCTATGATTTACAGAGCAGGCTACAACAAGGAGAATTTCCTTGATCCAATGTGTGGTTCAGGAACATTGCTTTTAGA
>NZ_JBGVMC010000086.1:0-3248 GCF_045124615.1 Succinivibrio sp. | reverse complement strand
ACTAAAGGAAATCCTTTAAAAAAAATGCACTGATTTTCAGTGCATTTTGTCTATTTAAAATTCTTTTTCATGATACGCTCTTTATCACGAGCCCACTGGCGATCCTTAATAGAATCTCGCTTATCGTGTTCTTGTTTTCCTCTTGCAACACCGATCTCAAGCTTAGCCCATGATCCCTTCCAGTACATCTTTAAAGGGATGATGGTATACCCCTGACGCTGTACACAACCTATAAGCTTATCAATTTCTCTTCTTGATAGAAGCAGTTTTCTAGTTCTTGTAGGATCGCTTACAACAAAAGCACAGCTTGTCTTTAAAGGATTGATAATTGAACCTAAAACAATTACTTCACCATCCTTTACAGTTACATAAGCCTCTGAAATGTTGCATTTACCAGCTCTTAAAGCCTTTACTTCCCATCCTTGAAGTTCAAGACCAGCCTCTAGCCTTTCTTCAACGAAATATTCAAAGCTTGCTTTTCTGTTAACGGCAATTACATTACTGCTTGATTTTTCTTTTTTAGCCATTATTAATAAATTCTCTAAAAAACAACCAATTTAATCCGATATATAAGCCAATATAAGGGTAAAAATTTGTACTTACTCCAAAATTATTAAATATTATATACGCGAATAACGGAATTATACTTTATTATTAGATAAGGTATGTGAAGTTTTAATATTACTCCTTTACATGATAATATGGACTTTATTTATTGTCTATACGCATGAGCATTGTTCAAGGTTGAGAGATACGTATGGAAGCGATAAAGGCAACTTCTAAGAGTACAGAAACACAAGATAACATGAGCAATAATCAGGAAAAAACAGATTTAAAAGATTCTGCAACGAATAGCAGTTACTCTTTTAAGTCAGCACCTTTTTTTAAATCTCTTTTTACGTTAAGTTTCAATGATATTTCCATTGTACAAAGAATCATTGCATCTTTTGTCTTTGCAATCTTAATTTTCTTCTTAGGTACATTGTTAATAAATTCTACATTAAACAAATACGTATCACAAAAACAATGCATTGATGACATTTATACAAATCTCCACTCTATAAGCTTATCTTTTGCACAGCTAAGCTCTCATTCAAATGCTACAAAAGAGCGCTTAAATATTTCTGACAAAATAAATTCTTTAGAAAGACTCCTTAATAATAAGGATAATATTTCCTTTTTTGACAACGATGAACATTCAAAGAAGATCATTTCTACACTAAATTCTTATTCAAAAGAAATAAAAGATCTTCTAAAAGACAATGATGCTAATTATCTAAAAGGACTTGAAAACAGCATAAATACAATATCTACAGTTGATACTCTGACTAAAAGCGGAAAGATGAAATCTCCATACAGTCATATAACCATCTGCTTATATTCTGTAATAGGTATCAGCGGTATTGTTCTCATTCTTCTTACCATTTTCCTGTCAAAATCTCTTAACAGTGAAGTAAAGCATGTATGGAAGTCATTAAGAAGATTAGCAGATGGCGATCTGACTTCATCAAGGAAAAATAATTTTAGAAAAAATGAAATCGGAAATATCGACAAACTGGTTGACGATGTTGCTGATTCAATGAAGAAAACCGTTAGCAAGTTAAATCTAGACTTCAATAAGATGGTTCACATGGTAAATGTTAATTCATCCATGTTAGACAGTACATCAGATGCTATATCAATTCAAAGAGAAAAAGCTCACTCTGTAGCAGAGGCTACAGCAAACATGGAAAGTTCCATTGAAAAAGTTACAGAGTTTGCCAGATCTACTCTATCTAAAGTGAAGAACGCAGAAACAGCTTCAGACACCTGCAGATGTACGATGCAGGACAATATTACAACAACTCACTCACTGTCTAACAAGCTTAAAAATACATCCATCGCTATTTCAAATATCAATGAAATGGGTGAACAGATTAATGCTATCGTTAAAACAATTGCCGCAATTGCTGATCAGACAAATCTTTTAGCTCTTAATGCCACTATTGAGGCTGCTAGAACTGGTGAACATGGAAAGGGATTTGCTGTGGTAGCAAGTGAAGTTCGTGATCTTGCAACAAAGACAGCAGAATCTACGAAAGAGGTTGCTGATACAATTGCAAATCTGTCTGCTGCGGTAAAGAGCTGCGTTACTGTTGTTGCATCCTGTGAAGAGGAAATGAATAACTCAGTTTACCAAAGCTCAAAAGCAAACAGTGCTATTGAAGAGATTATGGGAATTATCGCAACAATCACTGATATGTCTGAGCAGATTGTTCACTCCTGCCAAGAACAGAGTGCCATTGCATCAGATGTTAACCATGCAATAAACAACATTAATTCAATTACCGATGAATGCTTTGTGAATATTACTGATTCCAAACAGAATGTTCATGAAATCAAAGAGCTTGCACAAAATCAGGTAGACAACCTGTCTACATTCAAAACAGACATTAATTAAATTTGGCATAGTTTTTTCATATCTTCTAAAAAGTGGCAATTTATTGCCACTAGTTAGGAGAGAAAAGATATGCCATTATTTATTAATACAAACCTTTCTGCACTGTCAGCAAAGCGTTCTGTAAATACAGCAACTTCAAAGCTTGATAAAGCTTATGAAAGACTGTCTACAGGACTTAAAATTAACAGCGCACAAGATGATCCTGCAGGAATTCAGACTTCTGACCGTCTGACCTTACAGTTAAATGCTTTACAGCAGACTAACCGAAATGCTCAAAATGCCATTGCCTATGCCCAGACAGCTGAAGGTGCTATGGATGAAATCACAACCATGCTTCAGAGGATCAGAACCCTTGCAATCAGTTCTGCTAATGGTACAAATACCAGTGATGCAAGAAAGGCACTTCAAGATGAGGTTGATCAGCTCAATGCTGAAATTGTGCGTATCTCAAGAGACACAACTTTTGGTGGTCAAGATTTATTAAACGGAAACGCATCTATTGTACGTTTCCAGATTAGCCCTGATCCAGGCTCTCTTATCAAGATTGATTTATCAATTGGATTTGATACTGATTCTTTAGCTAAATATACAGCAAAACTTCAGAACTCAGATTCTTTCGATCTTCCTGAAGGCGCTCCTGCAAGTATTGCAGCTGCTGGTCCTTTCAATTTTGAAGATATCTTTTCATACAATGTAAACGGAAAAGGTATCGATATTTCCACTCAGTCATCAGCTCAGATTGTGCTTGCCGGTATTGATTATCTTATCAATGCAGTTGATACAAAGCGTTCAGAGCTGGGTGCCGTTC
>NZ_JBGVMC010000085.1:0-2513 GCF_045124615.1 Succinivibrio sp. | reverse complement strand
CAGCCACCTGCACGTTTCTCTGAAGCAACTTTGGTAAAAGAGCTGGAAAAGGATGGTATTGGCAGACCATCTACTTATGCTTCTATCATTTCAACCATTCAGGAAAGAGGCTATGTGAATATTGTTTCAGGTCGCTTCTATGCTATGAGAATGGGTGAGATTGTAACTGACCGTCTGAGATTCTCATTTAAAGATCTGATGGATAAGAATTTCACCGCTTCTATGGAAGATTCTTTAGATGAAATTGCAGATGGAAAAATTGACTGGATAAACAGTCTTGATAAATTCTATTCAAGCTTTGAAAAGGAATTAACTGAAGCTCAAAAACCATTTGATGATGGAGGTATGCCTGAGAATTCTCCTTTAGAGATTAAGAATTTCAAGTGCCCTGAGTGTAAGAAATTCAATATGGCTGTGCAGTCAGGTAAAACTGGTATGTTCCTGTCATGTCTTGGTTTTTATGACAAATCAGTTAAGAAAGTTCAGGACAGATGCCACAAGACACTCAATCTGCGTTCTTTGGATATCAGTTCTCTTAACAAGTCAAATCTTACAGATGAAGAAGAGGCAAATATTCTAAGAAGTCGTCCACGCTGTGAGAAATGTCATAGCGTAATGGATTCATATATCATTGATGAAAAGCATAAGCTCCATCTGTGTTCTACTCCTAACTGTGGTGGATATCTCATGGAAACAGGTGTTTTTGACTCTGAAATTGAGAAAGGCCCTGAGATCCCATGTGAAAAGTGCGGCTCAACAATGGTTTTAAAAGAAGGTCGTTTTGGAAAATATATGGCCTGCACAAACAAGGACTGTGGCAATACTCGAAAGATCTTAAAAAATGGTCAGGTAGCTCCACCAAAAGAAGATCCTGTTGATCTGCCTGAGCTTGAATGTAAGGCTGCTGGTGCTCATTATGTTCTAAGAGATGGAGCTTCAGGTCTTTTCCTTGCAGCTCATAATTTCCCAAAGGTCAGAGAGACACGACCTCCTAAGGTATTAGAGCTATTACGCTTCAAAGACAGAATATCACCAAAATTTCATTATTTATGTGATGCACCTGCTTATGATGCTGATGGTAATGAGACTGAAGTGCGTTTTTCAAGAAAGAGTAAAAAGCAGTATGTCATGTCTCTTGATGCAAATGGAAAGAATACAAGCTTTGTAGCATTCTATAATGAGGATGAGAAGAAGTGGGAAATACAGGAGAGTGCTTCAAAAACAAGTACCAAAAAGACCACTAAAAGCTCAACTGCAAAAAAGAGTACAACAAAGAAAACTGCAGGTAAAAAAGCTGCAAAATAGATAGTAGGATAAAAAATCTGAGATTAAAAATCTCAGATTTTTTTTATAGATCATTTATGTAGCTGACAAGAGAATTGATTATCTTTACAGTCTTTTCATTCTTTCCATCATCGATAGAAATAAGAGAGTTAAGTTCACTGCTGTATATCCTGGACTGCTTTCTAATTTCATTAATACAGATTTTATAGTACTGATTAAGCTCTGTATCTATAAGAGTCTTCTTAAAATTGTTTCCTCTGAATTTTAAAATGTACTGTCTAAAATCATGTGAACAATTAAGAGGCGCTTCATCAATAACAAACTTGTTCATTGTCTGGCATTGATTGAAAAACTGAATGTCAGATGGTGTATAAGCTTTATTTCTATTGATTAGTAAACTAAAAGGAGCAAAGTTATTATCTGCAGTAGCATTGTTAAGTAAACTTAAGATTGATGCTACATCTATGTTAATAAGCTTCTGTCTTTTATCTGTTAGTACTTTTACAGGTGCAAAAAGATTGGCATTATTAAAAGAGTAGTATTTTTCAGTAACGCTGCCACCATCAAAATAATTTGCCTTTATGTAAACATCATTACATATGATTGGTTTTAAAATCTCAAGTTCATGATGCTTTGTTGAATAATTAACAAGACAGTTGCCTTTGCTTATAGCATCCTTAACTTCAGATATTTTGTTTTCCCTATCAGATAAGGTATATCTTAATAATTGAGGATTAACCTGTTCTAGATGCTTTACAAGATGCATTAGCGCATTAAGACGGTTTATATAGTCACTTTCATCTTTATTTGAAACAAAACCGTATTTTTGTGCACATACAATAAGATTATCTGATTTAAAGCACTCTCCTGTATCAAATATTTCGTGTACCTTTAAAACCTTGTTAATATCAGTAATATTACTGATACTGTCTAGCAGATTCTTTTCTTGAAGTGTTCTATAGGCAATGCTTTCTATAATAGAAAGATTTCTAACGGACCATGTAAATATCTTAAGATTTGGTGTTAGTAAAAGTTTTTCTAGTTTTGTATAGAAATCAAGCTCGCTATCACCCTTATCAGTTGAGTAAGGATCAATTTGTTGAGAGTACAGATAATTTGGTGATGGGAGAATGTAATCAGGTTACCATCTTCATCGTAGATGGCGAATGTAGTGATCACATCAGATTCATCTTCGCTAGCTTCACCAGATAAGGAAAATACTGTAGAAA
>NZ_JBGVMC010000084.1:0-3391 GCF_045124615.1 Succinivibrio sp. | reverse complement strand
CACTGAATACGCACTTATCTTTTGTTGCGTTAAGTTTTAGTGACTTGATACCCATGTTAAGACCCATCTGAACATCAGTATCTCTGTCACCGATAAAATATGAGTTCTCTCTATCCCAAGAAGTATCAGCAAGATATGGTAGCACCATTCCAATATTAGGCTTTCTGCAACTGCACTTGTCTTCAGGTTTGTGAGGGCAGATAAGAACCTGTTCAAAATCAATTCCCTGTGAAGATAGAGTATTTAAAACAAGTTCATGGGCAGGTGTAAATGTATCAAGAGGGAATGATTCTGTACCAAGACCATCCTGATTAGATACCATTACAAATGTATAACCTGCTTCCTTTAGTTTTAAAAGTGCTGGAATAACATTCTTTTCAAACACAACCTTTGAAAGATCATCAACCTGATAATCATGAGGCTCTTTAATAAGGGTTCCGTCTCTGTCAATAAATAGGTACTTTTTCATAAATTAATTTGTAAAACTAAATAAAGGTTATGTTATTAAGCTAAAAAACCTCTCAGGATAGATCATAAGAAGAATCAGCAGAGAGGTTCATGTTTTTATATCCAATTATAATCAGATATCTAAAGCCTTAAGGTAACGTACAAGTTCTTCAAGTTCTAGATCTGAACCAATCGAGATTCTTATACAGTCTTTTAGGCCTTTCTTTGTTTCAAATGAACGAAGAATTACGCCCTTTAAAGCCATCTGCTCAAATACCTTTGGTCCGTCCTTAAATTTGACTAAAAGGAAGTTACCGTGAGATTCAAAAATCTTCTCAACAAAAGGTAGTTCCATAAGGTCAGCTCTAAGTTTTTCACGGCGATCATTGCAGTTTTTAGCTCTGTCTAAAGTCATACCAATAGCATGATCCGATAGAGCCTGAATTGCAATCTGAGCTACAGGATCGCAGATTGGATAAGGATCGATTACCTTTAAGAGAGCCTTGATAATATTCTCATTTGCAATAGCAAAGCCACATCTGATACCCGCAAGTGCAAAGGCCTTTGATAAGGTTCTTGTTACAACAAGATTCTCATAATCCTTTACAAGATAGGTCAGATCAAGTTCTTTTGGAGCAAATTCAATATAGGCCTCATCAAGCACAATTAAAGTATCTTCAAGTGCCTCTAAAACCTTTACAAGCTCTTCTTTTTTGAAAACAATTCCCAATGGATTTGCAGGTGAATCAATAAAAACTACCTTTACAGGGAACTTTGCTGTTTTAACAGCATCGATAATCTGCTGAGCATCAAGAGTAAAATCCTCGTGACGTTCAACTGTTGCAACTAAAGCATTATTGGTATTTGCAGCAACCTCATACATACCATATGTTGGTGGTGCAATTAAAATACCTTCTTTTCCCTGCTCACAGAAAGCTCTTACGATTAAACCGATTACCTCATCAGAACCACGTGTTGCGATTACCTGAGTCTTGTGAACACCAGTATAATCAGCAAAGCGCTCAATCAGCTCCTCTGGCTGACAGTCAGGGTATCTGTTAAGTGTAGTTGAGTTTAAAAAGTAGCCTTCTGATTTAGGAGATTCATTTGCATTCAGGAAGTTATGACCATGACCACCAATTCTTCTTGCAGACTGGTATGGAACAAGTTCTTGTACGTGCTTTACAATCAACTTCTCAAAGTTCATGGTAACTCCTAGTTTAAAGAATTTACTCTAACAACAACAGCATTTTTGTGAGCATCAAGACCTTCAGCTTCAGCCATCTTTGTTACAGTAGCTGCAATTTTCTTAAGTCCATCAGCTGTTGCATGCTGAACTGTATAACGTCTTCTATAGTCATCAAGACCAAGAGCAGAGCAGGTCTTAGCATAACCGTATGTTGGCAGAGTATGGTTGGTACCTGATGCATAGTCACCCAGAGATTCTGGTGTATAGGCACCAACGAAAATTGAACCTGCATTTCTTAAAGCTCCTAATATTTCATCAGGATTTTCAATCTGAACAATCAGGTGTTCAGGAGCATAGATGTTTGAAACTTCAGCCGCCTTCTCAATAGAATCAACAACAATAATGCTTGATTTTGAAAGTGCCTTGGTTGCAATCTCAACACGTGGCAGAGCAGCAAGCTGAGACTCTACTTCCTTTGTTACTGCATTTGCAAATTCAACAGAGCGGCATACTAAAATTGCCTGAGAATCAGGACCGTGTTCTGCCTGAGAGAGCAGATCTGCTGCTACAAATGATGGATTTGCGCTGTCATCTGCAATAACCAAAACTTCTGATGGACCTGCTGGCATATCAATAGCTGCGCCTCTTGCATCGTTAGATGCTAAACGTTTAGCCATAGTTACAAACTGATTGCCAGGTCCGAAAATCTTTAATACCTTAGGAACGCTCTGTGTTCCATATGCCATTGCAGCAATAGCCTGTGCACCACCTAAATTGAAGATGCGACGAACACCTGCCTTAGTTGCAGCATAGATAATGGCATCTGAAATTGGAGGAGGTGAACAGAGGATAACCTCTTTACAACCTGCAATCTTTGCTGGTACTGCAAGCATAAGAGCAGTTGAAACTAAAGGTGCTGAACCACCAGGTACATAAAGACCAACTGAATCAATAGGATGTGTATGAGTCTGACATACAATACCAGGATAGGTTTCAAGGTTAACCTCATGATACTTCTGTTCTGAGTGGAACTTATAGATATTATCATAAGCAGTATCAATGGCTGCCTTAAGTTCTGAATCCACTCTTTTACATGCAGCACTGATTTCATCTGCGCTGATTTCAAGATCCTTACCTTCATACTTATCTAAGGTTCTTGAAAACTCAAAAAGGGCGTTATCGCCCTCTTTTTGAATACGCATGATGATATTAGAAACAATTTCTTCAACCTTGCCAGAAGTTGACTGAGCAGGTCTTGTAAGAATTTCCTGCTGTTCATTTTCAGACAGATTATTCCAAATTTTTATTTCCATCATCTATCCTGTATAAATTAACCTAACATCTTCTCAATTGGTACAACAAGAATTGAGGTAGCACCTAATGACTTTAACTGTTCTAGTGTTTCCCAGAAAAGCTTTTCGCGTGAAACAACGTGTAGTGCTACATGATCATCACTTCCCTCAAGAGGAATGATTGATGGATTCTCTGCACCAGGAAGAATTGCTCTGATAGCCTCAAGTTTAGCCTTTGGAGCATTCATCATGATGTAGCGGCTTTCCTCTGCACTCATTACACCCTTGAAACGCTCGATTAAAAGATCAGCAATAGCTTTCTTCTCTGGATATAATTCCTGATCACGACCGATTAAAACAGCCTTGGATGTATAGATTGTCTGTACTTCCTTTAAGCCGTTTGACTGAAGAGTTGCACCTGTGCATACAAGATCACAGATTGCATCAGCAAGGCCAGCTCTTG
>NZ_JBGVMC010000083.1:0-10822 GCF_045124615.1 Succinivibrio sp. | reverse complement strand
AAATCATCAAGCTGTACTGGTAAAAGCTCTTTATTGTTCTCTGATACAAAAATTGAGTTTTTTAAAAGAGTATTCTTTACAGAATCTAATCTATTCTCAATTCTCTTGATATCCTCAATCTGAGTCTTTACTGAATTAAGTGGTATAGCTTTGTATGAGCTGATAGTTGATTCTTTTATAAGACTATCAAAATATTTTCTTGCAACTTCATTTTGATATAAAAGCTCATCCACACTTTTTGCCTGCACTGCAAAATAAGCTGTATTCTCTGTCTGTTTTAAAATCAGAGAAATTTGTAAATCATCGCTTTTTAGTTTTTCATCCATACTCTGGAATGATTTTGGATCATTATTGAATGATGTGAATGGAACACAAAGAGCACAGATTAAAATGATTAGTAAAAGTACAGTAAGACAGTTTTTCCTTTTTGAAACAAAAGATAAATACTTTTCAATAATGGCTGTGTTTTTAAATTCACGGCGTTTTACTCTTTGACAAAGATAAGGTTCAATTGTAAGTACAAATAGGCATGAAACTGTAATTGTCACCATGCAGAAAACAGACAGCTGCTTTAATGGTTCAATAGGCGATAAAAGAATAATAAGATAAGCTACAGCATCTGTTGCAACAGCAAGAGACAGAGGCTTTTTTAGTATTCTTATAGTATCAAATGCACTTTGATTACTTTGAGATCTGAGTCTTAATGACATGTAATAGATTGTATAGTCACAGACAATTCCAATAATACTTAAAGCCATTGCAAGCAGGATTATATTTACGCTGTCAAAAAAGAGCAGTACAGAGGCAAATCCTGAGAGTACACCTGTAAATACCGATAGTAGTGCAAGTACTACAGGTCTTACTGATCTGAATACAAAGAATATTAAAGAAAATACACCGATAAGACTTAATGATCCTATAAGCGATATGTCATTTTCAGACTTTTGTGATGCTTTTTGAGAATAGAAAAGTGTTCCTCTTTTTAGAATTGTAACAGAATAATTGTTTTCTAATCGCAAAACAAGATCTGTAAGTTTAGTACTTAGGATCTTTGTGGATTTTAGATTGAAAGCAGAGCTTTTGGTTGTTACATTCAGAAAATAATAGCCATCATCTTTATATTTTATATATAAGAATCCGTCTTTTATCCTGATATTATTTCCCTTTGACAGCTCTTTTATCACATTTCTTGTAAGCAAAAGAGGATCGGATGCAATTTCATTAGATGAAACTCCTGCAAATCCTGAAAATAAAGATGACAGGACTTTTTTATCATAGCTGTCTTTTTCAAGTGATTTTCTTAATTTATTAGATATGATTGCATGAGAGTTTTTATAGATATATTCATTGAACTGTTTTTGACTGTCTGAATCTGAATAACCTAGTATATCGGCAGTCATATCATCATTTTTAAGCTCATTGTACAGTTCTTTTACAGCATTATAAGCTTTTATCTTATCCTTCGTGTCCTTTACTAAAAAGACAATCTGTGAGTCGATTCGTTTTGTGTACTCATCAATGATTGATTCATCAATACCACTTTTTGTCTCCTTTGGAAGACAGGAGAGAATATCAGCTTCAAAGCGCACATTATCAATTCTAAAAGCGATAATAAGAGCACTTATAAAAATAAGAAGTAGAAAAATAAGGGCATTAACCTTATGAGCAGATCTACTTTGCACGGTATTTTAAAACTCCAGATTCATCTTTTATATTTTTATATCTGTAATCAGATAGGAAAAGCTCTGTAAGATCGCTGTTTGTGTCGTAGATTTCAATTTTTAATAACTCTTTATCGCCTTTTAACAGAATTTTTGAAAAGATATGCTTCATAGTTTTATCAAGAGGGATAAGTGTCACTTGCCAGTTTTTAAGATCACCTTTGACATAGCTTGAAAAATAATCGCCTAAGTTTCCCTGAAAACTGAAAATCTTCATTAAAAGAGATGATATCTCAAAAACTTCACCATTACTTTCTCTTGTAAGTTCACTTATATCACCATCGATAATTTCAAGTATTCTGTCATTGCTTAAAACCATACACTGTTCAAAAGGCTCTTTTTGTACATAAAAGAGCTCATTTTTTGTCATGATTATGTAACCGTTAGACTCAAGTATTCTTTTTGCAGCGCTTAAATGCTTTTTTTGTATGTACAAAACCTCAGTTTCACTTTCTTTGACAAGATTATTCTTTATCTCATCAATAGTCAGAGCATAAGTCTTTGTGCATACAGCAAGTAGAGTAAAAAGAAATATTTTAAAAATTTTTGCCATTTTTCTTTTCATATTCCTCGATTGCCTGTACAAGATTTAAAGGAGTGCAGATTTGCACCTGCATTGTCTTAGTATCTACAGCTACCTGTTGAGTTTTACCATATGCACAAAGTGTTTTACACTCCCCACCATAAACCTCATAGTTTATTTCAACCTTGCCGTCATATTCTGTGAGCATGCAAAGTACGCTTATGGTTTTATCTGTAACAAAAAGAGGCTTTCTGTATTTGCAGTTGCATTCAGTGATAGGATATATGATGTTTTCCTCTTTCATGTTTGAATAGTCATAGCCAAGAGCATAAAAGAAGGCTTCTCTTGCAAGTTCAAAAAACTTGATATAGTTGCCATGCCATACAACACCCATAGCATCAGTGTCATGGAATGAAATAGGAAAAACTGATTTGTGTGCAATTATATAATCTTTTCTTTTGTACATTTTTATTCTTTGAAAAAGTCAAAAAAGTTAAACCACTGATATGGATATTCAATAACCAGATCTTCAAGCTCTTTTGCATATCTTTGTATATGCTTTTGTAAAGATGCTTCCTTGTCCCTTCTGTCTAAAATTAGTTTTTCACAAAAATCGATACAGACAATATCAATAATCTTTGTTATAGGATTTTTAAGTCCGAAAACCAGGATAATAGGGCATTTTAAGATTGATGCAAGAATAAATGGTCCTTGAGGAAACTTTGCCTTTCTTCCAAGAAATTCAACCGAGCATGTGCGGTTATTCTGATTAGAATTATAAGTTGTTGGTATTCTGTCTGCTGCAATTGCAACAATCTGCCTATCATCTATCTTTTCTTTAAGCAATACAGCTGTATCAGGCCCCATAGATGTGGTAGTAATTATGTTGATATTTGAAGTTGGTGATAAAGTTTTTAAAAAACGGTTATAGTTTTTTGCATTATCAGTATAGAAAATTGAATTGATGATATAAGGTGAATTCTTAGTATATATTGCTCTTAGTGCTTCAATATCACCAAAGTGTGAACAGACTATGAATCGGCCATGATCCTTGTATTTTATCATTACATTTTCACAGTCACCTCTGTAGCAAACATCTTTACCAAGAACTATCTTTCCCTGCCAGCTTTTTAGTTTGTCCATTAGCATAAAACCAAATGACATAAAATGAGCAAAGGTTGAAAGCTTAAGTTTCTTTAAACCTCTTTTTTCTCTTGTTGTGTTTACAGAATCTAAGAATTCTCTTGAATACTGTCTTTGTTTTTTTGCAATAAGATAATAAAAGAACATGACAATAAGCAGCACAAAGTTGAAGATATATCTGCCGCCAAAGTTGTATATGAACAGCATGATCTTCAGGCCGTAGTAACCTCCTTTGAATTCTTTTTGTTCGTTCCAGTTTTTATTATCTTGCATTCTTAAAGATCCTGACTGGCAGTGTTAAAAATGAATATGCACAGAGTTTTGTATGCATCCATGAAATTCTTAGCTGATCAATTGCCTTAAAATTTGAAATTCCATTTTTTGGATATTCAACTTTTGTGTCAAAAAATAATACTTTTATTCCTGACCAGGCTAATCTTACAAGGATCTCAATATCAAAAGTCATTCTTGATTTAAGGTTATGCTCTGTAATTATTTTATCAGTAATATTAACAGGATAGGCTCTAAAACCAATCATTGCATCTTTAATCATAAAAGAGAGTGTTTCTATATGAACAAAGAAATTGGTGATTTTTCTGCCTATGACTCTAGATCTTGGAGCATCGTCATCATAAATGGGAGCGCCTGAAATAACACAGTCTGGATTTTCTTTACAGAGTCTAAGGATTTTTTTTATATCTTCAGCATTATGCTGTCCGTCTGCATCAATCTGAATGGCATGGCTGTAGCCTTTTACATTTGCAAAATGAATAGCTTTTGCCACACTTCCACCTTTTCCAATGTTTATCTCATTAGTGAGTACAATCACATTGGCAAACTGTTTTGCGATGGCATTTATATTATCTGCAACACTTTTTTCATTGCCGTCATCAACTACTATGACATCAGAAATATTTTTTTGTACCTCTTTTATAACATTAAAAAGAGTATTATCGTGTCGATAGCATGGGATAATAGCAACTGTTCTAATCATTGATTTTTACCTTGCCAGATGATGCAACCTTATCTATGTTCTCAACAAAATATTCAAAGGTAAAATTCTTCTTTTCTGTGTTAAGCTTTAATCTAAGTACAACCTTATCAAAAGGAACAATTGGCTGTGTGAACTTTACCTGAGGTATATTATTAACAGTACTTATTGAAAACAGCTCTTTTGCAAAGTGAATTGCCCAGCCTAGTTGTATAACACCGGGAAGCAAAGGCTGTTCTTTGAAATGTCCTTTAAGATAGAAAAGTGTATCTTTTAAGGTAAAACTGATTTTTGCCTCGTTACTATCAGTTTTTTCAATTAAATAGTTTTCAGGAAGTATCATTTAAACATTTCCATTAGTTCTGTTACTACTTTCTTACCCATTGAGTTTACTGGTATTAGTTTTACAAAACGGATATAACGTGGAATAGCAATTGGAATAATTTGTTCTTTAAGTGTTTCTCTGTACCTTTTTACAAAATCATGTCTTTTTTCTTCATCACTATTGAGTATGTCAGCACTCTTAGTTGCAAGAACAACGCCAATATGAGTTCTGCTGTTCTTTTCAACAGGTATTGCAACGGCATCATCAATACATTCAATCTGAACTGATAGCTGTTCTATATGAGTTAGAGAAACTCTGTTTTCTGACAGTTTTACAACCTTATCCTTTCTGCTTTTTACTATGAATTTATCACCTTCAAAAACGATGTTGTCATCAAGCAAATAAGGCTCTTTTAAAAGAGGTGAGTGTAAATAAAGAGCATCATCTTGTTTTTTGAATGTAACTCCCTTAAATGGAGTATACATTTGCAAAAGTCCTTTAGCCTCACGATGTCCTATGAAGTTTGTTTCAGTTGAACCATAGATTTCAGTTATAGGACATGAGGACCATTCATAGTATTCTTTGGCACTTTGATTGCTCAAACTTGCACCTGCAGATAGAGTAAAGATTATCTTTGGACTCTTAAGTGATTTGTCTATCTTCTTTAAAATTGCAGGTGACGATACAAAAACAACCTTCTTGCCAACTCCGTTGTCGCAAAGCTCTTCATGATATTTAAAGAATCTTGTATCAAAAACAAATGATCTTAAAAATGGGAGCAGCACTCTGAATGTAAGACCGTAAAGATGGCATGGTGATACACTTGCCATGAAGATTAGATCCTTATGTTCATCTAGATCTTTTGTAAGATCTTCAAGATGAAAGATATCTTTTTCAAGCTGGCTTAAAGTCTTTTCAATTTTCTTTGATTTGCCAGTTGATCCTGATGTAAAAAAGGAAATCTTACTTTCAGGATCTGGCTTTTTAGTAATTACAGCATCATGGTTTACTGCAGGGATCTCATCAATAGAGCGAAGAGGAATTTCCTTTATAAGCTCTTTGATATTCAAATTTGGGATCTTTGCATTATCAAAGTTTCGATCACTTATCAGTGCATCAAAGTACTCATTCTCAACTGATAAATCCACATGCATTGAACCTAAAAGGATCACTTCTTTTTTTGCATAGATACAAGCTGAGAAGGCTACAAGAAATAAATAGGCATCATCAGTATAAATAGCTATCTTCTTAAAATCAGACATAGACAGATATACGCTAAAAGCTTTAACTGCTATCTGAAGATCGTATACATGATATGTCTTATCCTTGTCCACACATAAAACTTCTTTTGGGGAACGGCGGAGAAAAACAGCTTGGTGAAAGTTATTTGTTGTCATATTTTTTCTTTAAAAAGACTCTTAGTATAAATTCTGCTGTAAAGATAATACCTATAAGAATGTATGAAATAAATCCGTTGTATAAGGTCCATACTTTAAGGTCATTTATTATTGCTGTATAAAGTGCAATCAATCCATTTATTACAAAGAATACAGCCCAGAAGATAGTCAGTCTTCTAGTATATGAAATAGCAAAAGGCGGAAGCTCTTTTTCCTTTAGCATTGCCAGAACTGTTATTATAGGTCTTTTACCTAGTATTGATGCTGTAAATACAATGAACAGTATTGCATTGACAATTACAGGATAATAAAACATAAGTTCAAGCTTTCTAAATACAAGCGTAAAAACACAAAGAAGACATGCACATGCAAGTGAGTACCTGCCTGCAACTGCCATAGTGCTGTCTACATTTCTTGTACAAAGAAATCTTATAAAAAATACAAATGCAATAAAAACAATCAGGTAGTTTAGTACATGATATTTGATTGCAGTATATATCAGCACAGGATAAGCTATGCTGATAATAGTAAATAATATGCCAAGCAGTATTCTTGGCATATTATGAATTTGAAATTCTATAAAGAACTTCAACTACGTCGCCAATTGTACGAACCTGTTTGAAATCCTCAGGAGAAATTCTCTTACCGATTTCTTTTTGAATCTTAACGATTAGATCAACTGCATCAATGCTGTCTAAATCAAGATCTTCAAAAATTTTGCTATCCATGCTGATATCAGCTTCATCAAGTTCAAAAAGGGCAACAAGATCTTTTTTTATTTTGTTAAAAATCTCTTCTTTTGTTTTAAGTGCCATATCAATACCTTTTTTATCTGTTTGCGTTGATGTATTCAGCTAATGTCTTTACAGAGTAGAAGCTCTTTTTCATCTCTTCATTGTCAGATGAGAGTGTAAGACCGTATTTTTGCTTGATCGCCATACCAAGCTCAAGAGCATCAATAGAATCAAGACCTAGTCCATCAATGAATAGAGGAGCTTCAGTTTCGATATCTTCTGTGCTGATGTCTTCAAGATTTAAAGCTTCAATAATAAGCTCTTTGATTTCTGTATATAGTGTTTCCATTTTAGTTTTCCGTTTTAGTTTGAATTGTCTTTTGTAAAGCATTAGAAAGAACTCTTGGCAGCGCAGTTCTTTCATGTCCAGGATTGGTTTTTATAAATTCGTTTATATCAATTTTATCAAGAACTTCAATTTTATATGTAAGAATTTTATGATAAGTGTGATAGAAAAGTTTTCCTTTTCTTAATGCAACTCCGTCAAACTTGAATACTATAGGTCTAATATCACACATACAGTTAAGAGCGATACTAGCAAAACCATGACGGAATTTAATATGGTCAAAGTCAACTGTTCTTGTCCCCTCAGGGAAGATAATAATATTATCTCCATATGACAGTGACTTTCTGCAGTTTTCTATCATCATCTCAGGTGAGATTGAATTTAGAAGATAATCGTTGCAGTAAATGACACCTGAGAAGAAGAAATTATTCTTTAAACTTGCCTTTACAACGCAGTTTGCGTTGTTAACAAAAGAATCCATGATTACAACATCAAGAAGACTTGGATGATTTGCAATATACAAAACACCTTTATCATTCTTAATTTTTTCAAGACCTTTTATCTCAATATCAAAGATTTTTAAAAGACAACCAAGCTTGAGATAGAATTTGAAAGAATAAAGCGTAAACTTTCTTGAGATATTGCATCTTAAGTGGCGATCTCTTACACACAGTCTTATGACATTGAACACAATAAAAGCGATAAAAAGTGCACCAATGCCAAAACCACCAATCATCAGTGTCGAAATAAACGCTCTGTAAAGACCTGCTATAAATTTCATGAGTTCTTTATAAATCTGTAATTAAGTTTTCTGCCTGGAATTAAAAATTCCTTTGTTCTTTTTGCATATTCCTGCATGAATTTTACAGATGCAAATTCAGAGATCTTTGTGCTTTGCGTTTTATCTTCTGTTTTAACTGTAAATTGATCTCCTGAAGATATCAAAAGAGCAAGAGCATGTGGATATGTTGGATATGCCACATCAAGATAAACCTTAAAAAACTCAGGAATAGTCACATCATAGTCACAAATAAGAACATTTTTAGCACCTGTTTTTATCATTGCATAAGCATCGGTTAGTGCCATTACAAATGAATCAATACCAGCACTGACAGAAGATGAAGGGATCTTTCTTTTTGACAGAATGGTATAATTTCCAACTGCAGCATTGTGAACAGACATTGAAAAATCTGTAGGTGAAACATCTGTTTTTTGAACAGTAGATTTTAATACCTTGTAATTATGCTCAAGTTCTCCTGAAGCTGATGAAAAAATAACAGCATCTATACTGTTTTCTAATGTCAGTTCCATAGCAGCATCAACAGCAAGCTTACAGCCATCAGATAGTCTTCTTGCTGTCATCATAGGAATGAACTTTGGCTTTGGATTCTTGATGCTTTTATCAATATCATCAAGATTGCAGTCAATTTCCAAAAGCTCATTAATAGTGCTAAGTGACAGCATTCTTAATGCTATTGCATCTATATTGAATGAAATTTTCATGCCTTATGCTCTTGAGCAGATAAACAGTGAATTGCTAATACCTAGACCATCGTAGATCTTTTCTACCTTTAATCCTGCCTGTTCGATAAGATCTGTAAGCATCTTGGTACTGAAGAATCGTGAATAACCGTTTGCTATTGCAGTAAAGTATAAGGAGAATGCATTAATAGAGTAGGCTGATGCTTCAAATTTCTGTCTGTCAGCAATAGGTTCCAGAATGCAAACTTTTGTATTATCTTTCATTGAATTTTTAATTGATTTAAGAATTCTTAAGATATGCTCAGGAGCAAAGCAATCTAAAAACTGGCTCATCCACCAGATTTCAGCTTCTGAAGGAAGTTTATAATCCACAAGAAGATCAACACCCATAAATTCGATTCTATCATCAAGACCATGAGCCTTGATATTTTCCTGAGCCATCTGGATCTGGCTTGGTAAATCAAGGATCTTTACCTTGGTATCCTTGGTGTTCTGACATACGCAGATTGAGAACTTTCCTGTATTGCCTCCAACATCATATATTAATTCAGGCTTGTACTTTTCATCTATAATTTTTATAGCTTCTTTAAAAGCTGACTGAGAGAACTGATGATCCCATTTGAACCAGTATTCTTTAGCTTTTTCAGGCAAATCCTTTAAATGAGGATAAATTGTTTCCCAGTCTTTGTTGAATACAGAAAGACCTGATGGTTTGCCACTTGTAAGAGCCTCATCAAGTTTGTCCATACCCTCGTAGCAGACATACTTACAAAAGCCAAGCTGATTTTTTGTCATTTCATCATTTTCAATAAAATATCCAATTTTTGTAATTGAATATACACCATCTTCTGAAACTGTAAGAACCTGTCCTGAAAGAGCAGCGTCAAAAAGAACACCTAATGCATATTCATTTAGATCTGTTTTATCAGCTATCTGCTTTATGGTCATTCCATTTTTATTTTCACAAAGTAACTTTAGTATATTGTGTTTAGCAAGAACGTATATTGCTTGGAAAATTACAGGTCCTGCAATCAGGCGATTAGCCTGTGATATGGCATCAAAAGCACTGATGTCTAATTTACTGTAGAAATTTGTCATAAGATGGTTTTAACTGGAATTTTAATTATGATAATCAAATTATTAAGTACGTTGTATTATACAAAAAATTGATATTTGTCTGTAAAAAAATAGTAAAAAAAAATCCTCATTAGTAAACTAATGAGGAAAACTATCTAAAAGAGAAACCTTAATTATTTATTATCTGATGTTCATGATTGAATCCATTGCTGTATTCTGAGTCTGCAGTGCCTGAGCATTTGCCTGATATGATCTCTGTGCAATGATTAGATCTACAAGCTCAGTTGCAAGCTCAACGTTTGACAGCTCAAGATTTGCACCCTTGATTGCACCCATAAGACCAGTCTTTGCCTGACCTGCCTGAGCTTCACCTGAGTGGAGTGATTCTTTCCACTGAGTGTCACCAATCTTCTGTAAGCCCTGATTGTTGTTGAAGTTTGCCATTGCAACCATAGCGATTGCCTCCTGGCGGCCATTTGAGTAACTTGCAAGGACTACGCCGTACTCATCAACCTCAACATTCTCAAGTAAACCTGTTGAGTAACCATCATTAGTAACATTTGAGATGGAGAACTTTGAGCTACCATACTGTGTATAGTTAAGATCAAGGCTTACTTCCTGTGAATCATCAACACCGCCACCCATTGCAGCTGCAAGAGTATTAGCTGCACGGGCACCACCATTCTCAGGAGGATATGTAGCAGAGCCGTTGTTTGTAAAGTTAATTGCAATTTCATCACCGCCATCACCCATCTGCTTAATCAATTTACCATCAGTACCAAACTCAAGCTGTACACCATAGTATACCTGACCGTGATCTGATGAAGCTGAACCTGCATCAACGGTAAACTTCATACCATCACTGATATCAACCTGAGTATCACCCATATAAGCAACAACATTCCAGATTGTATGACCGTCGTTTGGATAGTTACCACCTGCAGGATCCTGTGGGTTTGGTGTGCCATCATTTACATGATCCTTTACAAAGTAGTATGTAATTGTATGTGCACCACCTAAGGAATCATATACAGTCTGTGATGTTGCATTTGTATATGTTGATGAATCCTTGTGGTCAAAATC
>NZ_JBGVMC010000082.1:0-14764 GCF_045124615.1 Succinivibrio sp. | reverse complement strand
AAGCAATATACTGCTCTAGATTGTCAGATGAGAAAAACTCTCCCACAACAACACCTCTTATTTTTTTAAATAACTAATCTGATAATTCTAACATAGAGTTAAAGTCACAAAAAGAATTTGTGTCACATTTAACCGGCAATATTCCTTCTAGAATGAGAATAATCTACAAAACTTTCGCAAAAAAAAACATTAATTTCTTTTTTTATTGAAAAAAACTACCACTTTTAATCACAATTAAATTAAAAAAAAGGTAAAATATTGCAATATTGTTTTACATACATGTGAGAAAAAAATATGGCAAATAAGAAACCTTTAGCCCTCATTATCATGGATGGTTGGGGCGATAACCCAGTTAAAGAGTTCAACGCTGTTGAGGCTGCAAAAACACCTGTTTTAGATTCTCTTACAGCAAACTATGCACACACAGACATTCAAGCTTCAGGTATTGATGTAGGTCTACCTGACGGTCAGATGGGCAACTCAGAAGTTGGCCACACAAATATCGGTGCAGGCCGTATTGTTTATCAGGAATTAACAAGAATCGGCAAGGCTATTGCTGATGGCGAATTTGATAAGAACCCAACTTTAGTAAAAGCTGTAGATGATGCTGTAAACAATGGCAAGGCAGTTCATATCATGGGTCTTATGTCACCTGGTGGTGTTCACTCTCATCAGGATCACATTGTTGCAATGATTAAGCTTGCAGCAAAGCGTGGTGCAAAAAAGGTTTACTTCCATGCATTCACTGATGGTCGTGATGTTGCTCCTCGTTCAGCTTTAGAGTACATCAAGGTAATTGAAGGCGCATTTGCACAGGCAGGTGTAGGTAGAATCGCAACTGTTGTTGGCAGATACTTCGCTATGGACCGTGACAATCGCTGGGATCGTGTAGAGCAGGCTTATGACTTAATTACTCAGTCTATCAGCCAGTTTGATTCTTTCGAATCTGCAAGTGCTGCTATTGAAGCAGCATATGCTCGTGATGAGAACGATGAGTTCGTAAAGGCTTCTGTAATTGGTGAGAAGGCTCCTCTTGAAGATGGCGATGCTTTAATCTTCATGAACTTCCGTGCAGACCGTGCTCGTCAGATCACTCGCTCATTCGTAAACTCAGATGCTGACTTTACTGGATTTAAGCGTAAGGTTGTAAGAAAGTTATCAAGCTTCGTTATGCTTACTCAGTATGCAGCTGATATCCATACTCAGTGTGCTTACCCACCAGAGGATTTAACTAATACATTAGGTGAGTGGTTATCAAAGAAGGGCATGACTCAGTTACGTATTTCAGAAACTGAAAAGTATGCACACGTTACCTTCTTCTTCAACGGTGGTGTTGAAACTGTATTCGAGGGTGAAGACAGAATTCTTATCCAGAGTCCAAAGGTTGCTACCTACGATTTACAGCCTGAGATGAGCTCAACTGAGTTAACAGACAAGTTATGCGCTGCAATTGAGTCAGGTAAATACGACGTAATCATCTGTAACTATCCTAACGGTGATATGGTTGGTCACACTGGCGTATTTGAAGCTGCAGTTAAGGCTGTTGAAGCTGTTGATACCTGCATCGGCCGTGTTATCGAATCATTAAAGAAAGTTGACGGTGAATGCTTAATCACTGCTGACCACGGTAACTGTGAGCGTATGAAGGATCTTGAAACTGGTGTTCCATATACAGCACACACCAACTTACCAGTTCCATTCATCTACTACGGTAGAAAAGCAACAATGAGAGCTGACGGAAGATTATCTGATATCGCTCCTACAATGCTTTACCTAAAGGGTATGGAAATCCCAGCAGAGATGACTGGTAAATCAATTATTACTTTAGAAGACTAATTTCTTTTAAAGAGTCAAAAGCCTGTATCTTTTTGATACAGGCTTTTTTCATAACTGTGACAAATATCTTGAAAATATGCCTCTCAAGCAAATACCCCTCTAAGCATAAAAGCCATCTGCACAGCTTTATATAATGCAAGCCCCTCTCCATTTGAAATAAACGACAAGCTGATGTTTTTGCACTGCTGCCTATGAAGCTCTCAATTTTGCAAAAGGAAATTCAATAGATGAAGATGAAGGAAGTATTAATAAGATCATGTATGCAAGAGGATTAACTCCACTTTACAAACTTATCACAACAACAAATCTCAACTCTTTATTGAAGCGCAAATGTCAGCTAAAGGACATGCTTAGTGAAGTTCTTTTAAACAAGCTTTAAAATATATACTACATTACCTAAAATTTTAAAGAGTACTAATTGTCTTATAAATTATATAGTTAGACTTCTTTTTATATAATACAAACTGTCAAAGTCGTTTTTTTTCATGGTAAAAGAAAAAAAACACTCTGATTCAAAAGCTCTCTTGATTTTTGCATCAACTGTTTAAAACTCATTATTTAAATTTGAATTTACAGTCAAAAAGAGCAATTAAAGAACCTAATAGTAATCCTGACAAATGACATACATTTGCAATGCCATTCAGGAAAAAGCCAAAAAGGATAAAGATAAAGCTTACTGCAAACAAACCAGGAATAACCTTAAATGTTGATGGAGCTTTCTTCATCATGCTTATAACTGCTGAATATCCAATCAGACCATAAACCACACCTGACAGACCACCAAATACAGCCTGTTCACTTGTAAACATATACTGAAAAACGTTTGATATTGCAGCAATACCAACCACAAGAGAAAACATCTTTATTGAACCAAAAGTGTTTTCTATTGGTCTACCTAAAGCTTCAAACATTATCAAATTAAATGCTATGTGCATTATCGAAAAATGTACTAAAGCAGGGGTGAATAATTTGTAATAATTTATTGGATTTGTAAAATGCTCAAATCTGCCTAATGCAAGATTAAATACTACAAAATCCTGATCTATTAAGGATAGTACGTAAACAATGACACACAAAATCTGAATAATCGAAACGACAGAAAACAGATTGTATGTAAAAGGAAGTGAATTACTGTTCAAACGCTTTTTAGATGAAACGGTCTTTCCTGATTTCCAGGAAACCTTTTCAAACTCTTTGCAAAAAGCAGAATCAGAGTGTCTGACAAGCTCTAGTTTTGCTTTTAGTTTGTCAGACTCATTTGTAACAAAAATAATGTAGAAGCCACTGTAACCTTCCTTTGCTTTAGCCTTAATTCCGATGGAATTAAGATAATCACAAAAGCTTAAGGCTTTCTCATAAGGTAACTTACATACTTCTACATCAAATTCATCAATTATTTGGAATTGAGCCATTTCATATACTCTGCAACACCCTGAGCTACAGATTTGAATTCAATATCACAACCTGCATTTCTCAACTGAGTTAAATCTGCCTGAGTGAAAGCCTGATAGTGCCCCTTTAAATGCTCTGGGAATGGAATAAACTCAACTTCTCCTCGACCATAATGCTTGATAACTGCTTTAGCAATGTTCAAGAATGGTTCTGCTCTTCCTGTACCACAGTTGTAAATTCCTGATGGACCTTTGTGCTCAAAGAACCATAAATTTGCTTCTGCAACGTCACCTACATAAACGAAATCTCTCATCTGGCCTCCATCAGGATATCCATCTGAGCCAGCAAATAGTTTAGGATTCTGACCTGCTTTCATCTGATTGTTCAGATGGAATGCAACTGAAGCCATTGAGCCTTTATGACCTTCTCTTGGACCATAAACATTAAAGTAACGGAAACCAACAACCTGAGACTTTAATGATGGTAATCTACGGCGAACATATTCATCAAACAGGAACTTAGAATAACCATAAACATTTAATGGACCTTCATTCTCTCTGTCTTCAACAAATACGTTTCCATCACCATAGGTTGAAGCTGATGAAGCAAAGAAGAAAGGAATTCTATGAGCTGTTGCAAACTCAAATAGAGTTACAGTGTACTCATAGTTATTTTTCATAATATAACGGCCGTCCCATTCAGTAGTAGATGAGCAAGCACCTTCATGGAAAATAGCTTCAATATTCTGAGAACCATATTTTGCGTTGAATGCTTTCTCGTCTTTAACTAACTCAAGGAAATCAACCTTATCCATGTAATCTGCAATATCAAGGTCAGTTAAGTTAATGAATTTATGACCATTTGTCAGATTATCTACAACAAGAATATCTTTAATTCCTCTGTCATTTAGATGCTTTACGATGTTAGAACCGATAAAGCCACAGCCACCTGTTACGATTATCATAATTTTTTCCTTTATTGTTCTTAATTAAGTCCATTATAATTGATATTGGAAATCAAAGTTCATTTCTTTTCAATTCTACTGTGACATTTATGAATAAAAAATTATCAAATAAATACCTGATTATTGCTCCATCCTGGCTTGGTGACTTGATTATGTCACAATCTCTTCTAAAAGAGCTAAAAAAACAGGATCCTAATTGTACTATTGATGTATACGCCCCAAAATACACAATGCCGATTTTAGACAGAATGGAAGAAATCTCAGGAAAACTGATAAATCCATTCGATCACGGTACATTTGATCTAAAAGAAAGATTCAAAGAAGGCAGAAAACTTGCAAAAAACAACTATGACACTGTAATTGTTCTGCCAAATTCCTTGAAATCAGCCTTAATTGCGCTCTTTTCAAAAGTTAAAGATAGAAGAGGATTTAAAGGTGAATCTCGCTATTTCATATTGAATAACATGAGATGCAACAAGAACGATTTCCCTCTGATGGTTCAAAGATATGTTGCTTTGGCTTTTGACAAGAACATTGTAAAAACAGCAAAAGATCTTCCTAAATTTGCTTATCCTAAATTAACAGTAAACAAACCAGATGAAGAGAAAATTAAGGAACTTGGACTGGATTTTTCAAGGCCTGCCCTTGTATTAGGATGCGGTGCAAATTATGGACCAGCAAAACTTTGGCCTGTAGAATATTTTGCTAAAATCTCATCTTTATGGATAAAACAAGGTGGATCAGTTATTGGTCTTGGTTCTAAAAAAGACATTCCTACAGTTCAGCAGATATTCAGCAATATTGAAGATGAGTACAAACCATTTTTTACAGATATAGCTGGCAAAACAAATCTTACTGAAGCTTTAGATATTGTAGGTCAATGTACCGCTGCTGTATGCAATGATTCTGGCCTTATGCATACAGTTGCAGCTGCTGATATTCCACAGGTATGTATTTTTGGGTCAACATCCACAAATTACACACCACCTTTATCTGATAAGGCAATTTGTGTTGAATCTGATGAACCTTGTCATCCTTGTTTTAACAGAACATGCAAATACGGACACTATAACTGTCTGAAAAAAATTGCACCTGAATATGTTTTTGAAAAACTTATGTCTTTGCTAGATAAAAAGAGGGGCTAATGAAATTTACTTCACTTTTAGCACTTTATTTATATAAATTTTTAACTAGTTTAATTGCACCTTTAGCAGTGCTATTTATCTGTTACAAGAAAAGACATGATAAAGGTTATGGACTCGCTGTTTTTAACTTTCTTGGATTCTATAAAGGGAAAAAGAAGAATTCCATATGGTTTCATGCAGCCTCTGTTGGAGAGGTTAATTCAATAAAACCTCTTGTCTCAAGATTTGCAAAAAAGAATCCTGACTTTAATATTGTTATTTCTACAATGACAAGCACAGGAAAAGAAACAGCAAATTCTCTTAAGTCATATAAGAATATTACCGTAGTTACAGCACCTTTGGATGCACCTTATTCAGTTTGCGGATTTTTCAAAGCATTTAATCCTAAAATTCTTATCATTGTTGATACTGAACTTTGGCCAAATATGCTTGATAAGGCATCAAAGAAAAAGATACCTGTTGTAATAATAAATGGCAGACTGCAAGATAAAAACGTAGATAGTTATAAAAAGCATGCAAATCTTGTAAAAGATCTTATTGCATCAAAGCTCAGTCTCGTCCTTGCTATGAGTCATTCAGATAAAATGAGATTTGAGAATATTGGTGTTTCACAGGATAAAGTAATTGCTGCAGGAAACCTAAAATATGATCTAATCCCAAACCAGGTATTGTTTGAAAACGCCAAAACAATAAAAACAAGGTTACTTGGAAATAATGTAATAGGTGCCATTAGTTTCCATTCAGGCGAAGAGAAACATATTATCAATGCCTTTATTGAGGCAAAAAAAACAGTGAACAATCTGAAGCTTGTTTTAGTTGGAAGACATGCTCAAGACTGCAACAAGGCTATTGAATACTTAAAAGAACTTAATATAGCTTACAAAAGAAAGAGCAAGATAACGTCCACCGATGAATTAAAAGGTCTAGACAAAGATGTGATTATCGGTGATACCTTAGGAGAGATAGAGTTCTATTTCGGCCTGTGTGATGTTATCTTTATGGGTGGTAGTTTTGTATCTATCGGTGGACACAATCCTCTTGAACCAGCTTATTTTTCACTACCTATTATAACTGGACCTATTTATCATAACTTTAGTGAACAGTTTGAAAAACTCATTGATAATGGCGGAGCTTTCCTTGCTGAAGATGAGGTTCACTTAGCAGCCTTTTTTGAAAAACTCACTAAGGACAAAGAACTTGCTAGCATCGCAGGAGTAAAGGCCCTGGATATTCAGCAACAAGGTAGAGGAACATTGAACTTTACACTTGAGACAATTGGAAAACTCCTAAAAAAATAATCTATTCATAACATCCACCGTTATTAGTTAAACTAATAACGGTAATATATCTTTCTCAAGCTCCACTTGCTAAGAATTCATTAAAATATTCGGTTCTGTTACAAAAATATTGCAATAAGTACACACAGAGTGAACACATAAATATAAAGAAATTTTATTCAATATTATTTTTTCTTTAATATCAATTAGATATAAATTCAAGTAGCACAAACCGCGTGATAAAGACCTATTAAAAAAGAACAGCATAATATCATTTAGACCTCTAAAAATTGTGATCCATATCATATTAAATTCTTAATTTTGGAGAGAGGTTAAATGAACTTTATAAAAAAACTATGCTGTATTATTCCTTTTATTGTTTTTTCAGCATATTCACAGAGTATTCAAGAAATAAGCATTTCTGCCCCTAAAGGATATATGGCAACAGTTCCTGAAAAACACATCGACCAGACTGTAGCTCCTTATATTCATCAGGGAATAAGTGCTGACAATCTAAATAACATTATTGATGCAGTTACAAATCTTTTCAGAGGTCATGGTTTTATGGGCTGTCAAGCCTATATTCCAGAACAGGATGCTTCAGATGGAAAAATCCTTATTGCAGTTGATAATCTAAAAGTACTGAAACCAAGAGTTGAAAACAAAAGTACAATCCCTAATGAAATAATAGAAAAACTCCTTTTTCCAGCCAGGGACAAACCATGTGAAAGCATAACTGATACAAAGAAAAACGATCATCTGCTAAAAGTAAGAGATTTAAACGCTTTTGATGTCGATTTAAAGCTGATCCCTACAACACAAGAAGATATTGATAATGCACTATTCTTAAATCCTGATCTTTCTTATTACAAAACCTATTATGTAGTGAAAAACAAAAAAACTTTTGGTTTTGATGCATTTGCAGATAACTATGGACAAAAGAATACCGGAAAGGAAAGATTTACAGCTGTTGTTCATTCTAATAATCTGTTTAATAACTTAGACAAAATAATATTTGCATTAAGTTCTTCTTCAAAAGATCAGAATAACGTTTTTAGCGAATATTCAAAGCATATTGGTGATTTCTTTAAGTTTATTGGTCTTTCTGTAAATGCTGGAGCTTATGACATAAAAGATCAGTATTCTGACTTTGACGTTAAAGGTAAGCAGATATGTTCTGATCTCTTCTTTACTGACAACCTATTCAGAGACAGTTTTACAAAAACTGATTACAAGCTAGGCTCCTATTTAAGATTCATGTCAGATAAATTTTCAAACTTTGACATTGAATTAAAGAGAAGAAATTACGGTACTTATGCTCAGTTGTTTGTTGAGCATGTTAACTACAACAAAGATATTTTCTTTACAAATGATACAAAGTTAAGCATTTCTAAAACAGATGACATGGATGAGTTTAATCTTTATCAGACAAATGCTTATGGCTTATTAAACACTAATACAACATTATCTTATTTTCTTAACAGAAACATCTCCCTTGATACTGAACTTAACATTCAGCTTTGTTCAAATTTCATTGATCCAATTGAAAAAATGAATGCAGGTGGAGCTTATGCAGTAAAAGCATATCAAAGCAATCTTGCATCAGGGGACATGGGTATTTTTAATTCTTTAGGTAGTACCTACCACTTCAATGGACCTTTAAATTTAAAACTTGGTGGTGCATTCATGCAATCACACATTAAGAATTTCCACGGAAAAGCAGAAAGTTTCTATGGATTATCTCTAAACGGACATATGGATTTTAATGGATTCTATACAGATTTAAGTATTTCAAAAGCTGTAGGAAAACATCAGAAATATGCTGAGGATAAATTATCAGCACTAGTTAAGTTAGGTTATACATACTAAATCAAAGGACTAAACAATGAATAAACTTTCTTTATTCACAATTACTATATTTATTCTTTTAGCTAATAGAGTACATGCAGCAGCATTATTACCTTCTGGAGGTGAATTCCTGCACGGTAATGGAGTTATCAGCTCTCAGCGCAATCAAATGGCTATTTCATCAACATCTAAAAACAATGTTATTTCCTGGAACGATTTTTCAGTAGGAAAAGACCACTTGGTTCAGTTTGATAACAAAAATTATCTCAACCTGATCAGAAGCTCTAATCCTTCAGTTATCAATGGAACCATTCAGTCACTTCCAGGTGGAAAAGTATATATAGTAAATCCTAATGGTATCACCTTAGGAAAAGATTCTAGTTTTTTATCAGATGGAATTACTCTTTCAACTTCAAAAGTAGGAACTGAACAGATAAATGCTTTTCTTGAAGGTAATGGATTTGTCCCATCTAAAAAGGGAATGGGTAATATAACTTTATTAGGTAAGGTAACCACCAAGAATTTATTACTTGATGGAAACAGGGTACTTATAAAGGATATTGGAAATATCAGTTACGGAACCATGATCTCTCCTCCAACTAACAGGTTAACAAATGTAGATGGTGAAAAATTTGTTATTTACAGTTCTTCAAAGAGAATTGATATCGGTGGTAGCAAAGATATAAATCTTAAAGAAGATTATGGTTTTACTAAAGAAAATGGAACTGTTTCTCAACTAGGAAAAACAGCAATCAGCGATAAAAATGATTTTCTTAATATTCAAAACGATCTTTCAGGAGAATATTTTATCACCAACGATATTAATCTTGGTGAAATATCTAATGGAATTGCCACTAACAGCTCTTTCACAGGAAAATTAGATGGCGCATATAACACAATAAGCTACACATTAAAATCAGATAATCCATCTAACAGATATATAGGCTTATTTGGAAAACTTGATAACGCCACTGTAGAAAACATAAAGATCGAAAATTCAAAAATTGAACTAGATAATATTTCTGATACTACATATGTTGGTGGCCTTGCTGGCAGTATAAAAGGATCCCATCTTGCCAACATTCAGGTAAATAATCTTAATGTTGATGCGTATTACGATACCTCAACTGATGTGTACATAGGTGGTATCACAGGATCATTTGATAGTTCACTGACAAATACAACTATTGAAAATATCTCTTCTTCACTAGACAAAAACTCTCAATATTACAAAGCGAAGATTGGTATTTTTGCAGGAATAAATAACGATAATCTAAAATTCAGTGGTTCAATTTTTGCCAATGAAGTAAATCTGAAATTTTCTGAGTTTGGTAAAAACAATTCAAACATATCTATAAATAATTCTTTTACAAACAACAGCACTGATTACATCAAAATGGATGGCCTTATGCAGAATAAAAACTTTTATTGCCCTTATTTTATCGATTCTGATTTTGTGTTTATTTATGACAATTCAAATCCAAAAGAGTATAACTATGCTGAATTAGTCAATAATCCATATTTCAGACATGAGGATTATGTTGATATTTCATATGAATATACAGATCCAATTAAATATATCGGTGTATATTCTCACGTTTACAACTCAAAAGAAAATGGAACAAAATACTATTTTGTCCACAACAATACAGCATCTCAAAGGGCTGACCACAAAATTAAAATTACAGGTATCGACTATAAAGAGAATTTAAAAAATCATCTGAATCTTATAAATAAAAAAATTAAATATTATTCGCAGAATTACAAAAGTTATGAAGCAGAAGATTCTTTAGATACTATCGATATCAATAAAGAGGAAATGAATACAGACTCTATATATGCATATAGATTAAATCTTTCAGAAGACTTTATTTTTAATCCAAAATTCCTTGCATCAGTTGGAATAAGTAAAGAGAATACAAGACTTGTTGCAATGAATAGCAAAAATGGTAGGAATTACATTTAAGCAAGATCTTTACATCAAGAACCGCGCCTTTATTAAAAACAAAAGGCGCGAGTTCTTATTTCATAATCTCTTGATGATTATTTGGTTTTCTTCCAAATAAACCAATTATATAAACCAATCATCATTCCACCACCGATAATATTTCCAATGGTTACAGGAATAAGATTTGAAAATATAAAATTATAAACAGTCAGATCTGAATATTTTGCAACATCAACAACAGACTGGAATTCAGGAATAGAAAACTCCTGAAGAACAATACCCATTGGGATCATGAACATGTTAGCGACGCTATGCTCAAATCCAGAAGCTACAAACATACCAATAGGGAAGATCATGATTAAGATCTTGTCTGTAATGGATTTTCCTCCCCATGATAACCATACAGCAACGCAAACCATGATATTACATACAATACCTAGGCACATAGCTTCTAAAAAGCCTCTAAAGTAAGCATACATACCTGTACCATCAGATGGATAGATATGTTCCACTTTATGAAGAGCTGTATTTAATATTACATGCCCCCATTCTGTTCCAAAATTCATATAGGTTCTACCCACAAAAATAATCAGAACAACAAATAAAGCACCAATTAAATTACCTACATAAACTGTAGCCCAGTTTTTAAATACCTGCCACCAGGTAGCCGTTTTATTTGCTTTTGCAATTAAGGTAAGAGTAGAAGAGGTAAAAAGTTCACCGCCTAATAGCACCACCAAGAATAAGCCTAAAGCGAAGAATAAACCGCCTAGGATTTTGCCTGCACCAGAACCTAGAGCAGCAACTGCGGTTGTGTAAAAACAGAATGCAAATCCAATAGAAGCACCTGCAAGAATAGCTAACAGAAAAGCTCTTGCAAAATTCTTAGTAACCTTATCAGTAACGTGGTGCTCAGCAGCCTCAACTATCTGAGATGGGGATAAAGCTTTCATTGATGTGTTATCGCTCATTTAGATACCTACATATTTTAAAGTGTGATTTTGGACGCTATTTTAACTGAGAATGTCCAAAAAAACATCTTATTTGAAAATATGAGCGAATCAACAATTACGATAAAGCTTCCTTTTTCAGCAACTCAAACTTTTCTTCTTCAAAGTAAGCTGATTTCTTTGTTTTTTCTTTTATAAAAGATCTGAGAAGACGATTGACGATTTTTTCTTTGTCTTCTTTTTTCATTGGTTTAATAAAACATTTATCAAAATCAATGATATAGACTGAACTATCTTCATTTAAAAGAATATTTCTTATATTCAGATCTGTATGAAGAATATTATTATCAAAGAACTTTTTGATTGTTTTTCCAATTGATACTAATTCTTCATCAGTTAATGATCTTTCTTTTATAAAATAGGACAGATCCTTAAAACCAGATATTCTCTGAATTACAATGTCCTGTCTTATTCCAAAGGTCGTTTTAATTTCTCTAGCTACTGCAGGTGTTGGTACAGGAAGCCCCATATCAACCATTTTTGACAGCATTCTGAATTCATCAAAGGCTCTGTGCTGAAAGCTATCAAATGCATAAAATGTATGTTTTACAAATTTTCCAAAGAATCCGCCTCTTCTATACTGACGAAGTACAAGATTCTTGTCTTTTGCACTAAACAGTAAAGTCTTGCCCCTACCGCTTGCCTTTTCAACATTCTTTTGACTTTCTATTGATGTTCTGTCAAACAATGCCTCTATTTCAGACAGATCAAATTCTGATAAAAAATCAGAATTAATCAGATATTTGGTATTTCCTAAAGACAGCAATTCTTCTGACATATGATTTACACCAACAGATATACTTTTTAAAAAGAAAATTTTGAAGATATATGTGCAATAATACACTATTGAACAGTTAAGTAAAATTTAAATAAAATTTAGTGGTTTATCTATGCAAAATAGCACAAGGAATATCTGCGTTTTAAGACTATCTGCACTTGGTGACTGTATCAATGCATACGGACTTATTTGTGCAATGAAGAAAGCATCTGAGAATATTTGTGTTTCTTGGGTTATTGATTCTAGATTTGCCTCTTTATTCGTTGATTCCAACGGAAATGAATTGGTTGATCTGATAAAAGCGGATATAAAGAATCAGGGAATAATAAAAACTTTCTTTTCTTTAAGAAAAAGCCTGAAACATAAAAAGTATGATTACCTTCTGAACATTCAGACATCTATAAAAGCTTCTATTCTGTCTTTATGCGTTAAAGCTAAAACAAAGATTGGATATGATAAACAAAGAAGTAGAGAAGGCCAGAGATTCTTTGTTAATAAGATAATCGATACACCTCAAGATCCCCATGTATTATCTGGCTTTTTGTCATTTGCAAAGAGCATTGGTTTAGATGAAATAAAGCCTGTTTGGGATTTTTGCCTTACAAAAAACGAGCTCACAAAAGCAGAAGAATTACTAAATACCGACAAAAAAGTTTTCTGCATTTCCCCAGCATCTGCAAAATCAATAAAAAACTGGACTGTAGATGGTTATAGCGCAATAGCACAATACGCTCATGAAAAAGGTTTTGATGTAGTTCTGTTAGGTTCAAATGCGGAAAAAGAGAAAAAGCTGTGTTCTGATATTGAATCAAAGCTTTCATTCAAATGTAATAACTTATGTGGAAAAACTTCACTTAGAGAACTTTGTGCTGTCGTTTCTAAATCAAGTCTTGTTCTTTCTCCTGACAGTGCCTGTATGCATTTAGCATCAGCTCAGAACATACCTGTTATAGGATTATTTGCAATACACAATCCAAACAGAGTTGGGGCCTATAATTTCAGAGATATCGAAGTTAGTGTATATGAGCAAGAAGCAGCTAAAGAGTTAAAAGAAGACAATGTTTCTTGGAGGTACAGAGTAAAAAACGAAAATGCTATGAAAAACATATCAATTAGTGATGTAAAAAAAGCATTTGATCTTGCCGTATCAAAATATATTGAGGTTTAATATGGAATCTACAGCAGTTTTTCCTGGTACTTTTGATCCTATAACAAACGGTCACCTAGATCTGATAAAAAGAGCATCTCGTATTTTTGAAAAAATTATAGTTGCTGTTGCAGCTAGCCCATCAAAACACACAATGTTTGATTTAAATACTCGAGTTAATTTGTGTAATGACAGTATAAAAGATTTAAAAAATGTTTCTGCTGAAGGTTTTGACGGTATGCTTATTGATTACCTCAAGAGTAAAAAAGCAAACATACTTATAAGAGGTGTAAGAACTGGATTAGACTTTGAATATGAAAGTCAGCTTTCTAATATGTACAAAGTTGAAAGCCCAGATATAGAAATGGTTATTCTGCCTCCTAATCCTTCTGTTTCATTTATTTCCTCAACACTTGTCAGGGAAGTCATAATTCATAGAGGAAACATTGAAAAATACGTACCAAAGGCAGTTGTTGAAAAAGTAAAACAACTATAATTTCTGACAATGAGGACAGAAATAAGTAGATCTCTGTCCTTGTGTTATTTTCTTTATAATATGGCCACATTTTCTACATTTCTCTCCATCATGACCATATACCATTAAGTTCTGTACAAAATATCCTAGTTTGCCATCTGCACCTTCAAAATCACGAATAGTAGTACCACCTTGTAATATTGCCTTTGACAAAACGTCTTTTATGTTTTCAGTGAGAATTGAACATTGTTCTCTTGAAAGTGTATTTGCCTTCTTTTCAGGATGGATTTTACTGATAAAAAGGACCTCGCTAGCGTATATATTACCTACGCCTACAACGACCTTATTATCCATTATTGTCTGCTTTATATCCTTTTTATATTTTCTTAATTTTTCAAATAGATATTCTCTGTTGAATAAATCTGTTAATGGCTCTGGTCCTAAAGTCTTAATAGGGTTATTTTCGTAAGGTGGGTTATTTACAGAGAAATATTTAACTAAACCAAATCTTCTTGTGTCATTTAATCTGACTATGGATCCGTCACTTGTACGTATTTCAAAGTGATCGTGTTTTTTTATAGGTTCGCTTGCATCTGTTACATGAAGATGACCAGACATTCCAAGGTGGATAAGGACATAACCTTTGTCAGTAACAAGAATAATATATTTACCTCGTCTGCATATATCCTGAATATATCCACCTTCAAGGTTATATAAATCAGAAGAAAATGGTTCTCGCAGGGATTTATCAGAAAAATATATCTTTGAAATTTTTTTATGTAACAATGCAGGAGTAATCCCTCTTCTTGTTACTTCTACTTCAGGTAATTCAGGCATTTTTATTCAGAATTAAATCAACAAAAATCAAATCTGTTCAAATTTTAACCCTAAGATCTCAAAATCCGATCTTACACGTTAATAACTTTTTTTATTCTACCAGCCAT
>NZ_JBGVMC010000081.1:0-4009 GCF_045124615.1 Succinivibrio sp. | reverse complement strand
ATTAACCATTTTTAAAGTTTTAATGTTTATATCTTTATAAACAGTTTTTTCTTCAGATTTTAGATTTTCTTTTGATAATTCATTGAATATATCTAAAGCCTTTCCTTCAAAAATATTAAAGATAAATTGAGGATCAATCTTATTGAGTTTATTTATAAGTATCAGAAGTTTTTTATTGTCGTATGAAAAAACAGATATATTTTTTGATGAATTGTTTTTATTGTTTTTAATTTTGTTTCTTAATAGATCTTCTATTACAACTGAACCTGTTTTTTCACTAAATCCAGGAAAGAAAAAGAAACTTTCCATTCCATCTGAAAAAGAAGGTAGTTTATGACAGTCTTCTGCAAACTTTTCAGCTGTAAGATATTCAAGATTTATAATCAAGGATTTTTTATGCTTAACTTTTTCAATCATGCATTGTGGAAGTCTGACAGAAAAAGCCTGTATTACTACTTCAGCTGCAAGGTAGGATTCATCATTATTATCAGGCCATTTTAAAATACTAAGAAGGCTATGATCCTTAGTTGTTGTTATTTTATTTATTGATTCAATATTATTACAAAAGATCCTTACTTTATTACTGTTAATAGCCAGATCTCTACCTAGTCTTAAACAGACTCCTGCATCACCGAAATTGTCTATAACATCGCAAATGATATCAATATTCATAATTCTTTATGTATATGCTTTTTTATTAAAAAAATGATAGCCGTCAATAAATCATGAGAATTAGTTTACAAAAATCTATGTCAAGTATCAAAAGCAAAAAAAGAGAAAATTTTAAACTTGAAAGCATGTATTCAATTAGCCATAATATAGGCAGAAATATAAAATATAACTTATTGATTTATATAGATTTATAATTAAATTATTAAATTTTAAACATATTTTCACGGACTTAAAATGATTAGATTTATCGTTAAAAGAGATGGACGTAAGGTATCCTTTAATGAGGATAAAATTGTAAATGCTATTACTAAAGCTTTGGTTTCTGTTCACCCTGATGATAAAACTCCAAGTCCTGTAGAAATTGAATTATCTGAGAAGCTGACAAGATCTGTTGTATCAGAGTTAGAAAAGCAGAATCTCTTAGAGCCTTCTGTTGAAAATACACAAGATATTATTGAAAAAGTTCTTATTAAAGAAGGTATGGTTTCTGAGGCAAAGAATTTCATTCTTTACAGACAGAACAGAACAAACGTAAGAACTTATAATACTGAATTAACTAAAATTTATCGTGATCTTACCTCAAAGAGCACTGCAGATATGGATTTAAAGCGTGAGAACGCTAATATCGATGCTAATGCTCCAATGGGACTAATGCTGAAATTTGGCTCTGAAGGTTCTAAAGATTATGTTCGCAGATATGTATTAAGACCAGAGCATGCAATTGCTCATCAGCGTGGTGATATTCATATCCATGATTTAGATTTCTATATGCTGACAATTAACTGCTGTCAGATTGGTTTAAAAGATTTATTTACAAGAGGTTTTAGTACCGGTCACGGTTTTTTAAGAGAGCCTCAGTCTATACAGTCAGCTGCTGCACTTTCATGTATTGCAATTCAGTCAAATCAGAATGACATGCATGGCGGTCAGTCTATTCCTCTATTTGAGTATGATTTAGCTCCATATGTTGCTAAGTCATATGCTAAGCATTTATCTAAAGTTATCTGCATTTGCTTACGAGACGATGAAATTGATGTTTCATCACTCGTTGAGTTCTGTCAGAAAATTTATGATGAAAATAATACATGTTTAGATGAAAAGACTCAGGGACTTATTCGAGAAAAAGTTAAATCAATTCTTGCTGCACACAATAATAACAGTGAAGATGATTTAAATTACATTATGAATGAAGCTATTAAGATGACTGAAAGAGAAACCTATCAGGCTATGGAAGCTTTAATTCATAATTTAAATTCAATGCAGTCAAGAGCTGGTGCTCAGGTACCATTCTCATCAATCAACTATGGTACAGGTACAATGCCAGAGCATCGTATGATCATGAAGAATGTTCTTCTTGCAACAGATGCAGGTTTAGGTGGTGGTGAGACTCCAATTTTCCCAGTACAGATTTTCAAAGTAAAAGATGGTATTAACACCAAAGAAGGCGATCCTAACTACGACTTATTCAAGTTAGCTTGCAAGGTATCTGCAAAGAGACTGTTCCCTAACTTCTCTTTCCTTGATGCTCCTTACAACATGAAATACTATAAGGAAGGTCATCCAGAAACTGAAGTTGCTCTGATGGGTTGCAGAACCAGAGTTGTATCTAATTATTATGATAAGACAAAGGAAGTTATTCCTGGTCGTGGTAACCTATCTTTTACAACTATCAATTTACCAAGACTTGCAATTGAAGCTCATGGTTCTATAAGCAAGTTCTTTGAAACATTAGACAAGACAATGTATATGTTATTCGATCAGTTAATGGATCGATTCAATGTAATTGCTAAGAAACAAGTATTAAATTATCCATTCTTAATGGGACAGGGTGTTTGGGTTGGTTCAGAGAATCTAAATCCTGAAGATACAATTGAAGACATCATTAAGAACGGCACTATGTCAATTGGTTTCATTGGTTTAGCTGAGTGCTTAGTTGCACTGATAGGCAAGCACCATGGTGAAAGTCAGGAAGCTTATGATTTAGGTTATAAGATCATTTCTCATATGAGAGAAATCACTGATAAACACACTGTTGATACAGGTCTGAACTTCTCATTATTCTCAACACCAGCTGAAGGTTTATCTGGTAGATTTGTAAAGATTGATAAGAAGATCTATGGTGTCATCCCAGGAGTTACTGACAGAGATTACTATACAAACAGCTTCCATGTTCCTGTTTATTATGAAACAACAGCAGCTCATAAGATTGATGTTGAAGGTCCATTCCATGCATTATGTAATGCAGGCTCAATTTCATATGTTGAAATGGATGGTGATTTAACTAAGAATCTTGATGCTTTTGAAAGCGTAATTCTCTATATGAAGGATAAAGGCGTAGGTTATGGTTCTATCAACCATCCAGTAGATCGTTGTCCTGTATGTAATTACGTTGGTGTTATCGGTGATACTTGTCCTCGTTGCGGTAGAAAGGATGGTGAGGGTGTAAGTATCGAGCGCTTAAAGAAGCTTGGTGTAGGTTGCATCTGTACAGGTTAATTAATAACTAACGAGTTAAAGATATTATCTTTAACGGAACTCAGCAAATATATAACAAACCTAAAGAGGGAAGTGAATATGCAAACTAGATTACATGCACGTAACGGTATTGTAGGTCAGGGTGTAAAATTTGAACGAATCAGAAGAGTTACCGGTTATTTAGTAGGTACTTTGGACCGTTTTAATAACGGTAAGAGAGCTGAAGAACATGATCGTGTAAAGCACATGAGCGTTTAATATATGGATTCAGTTTCCTTAAATTTATTAGACAATACAACAATAAGAATTGCCGGAGCTGTCAAGGAGTCAATTGTTGATGGTCCTGGTATTCGTTATGTTGTTTTTACTCAAGGATGTCCATTTCACTGTAAAGGTTGCCACAATGTACAGGCTCAGTCCTTAACAGGTGGAGTGGATGTTAAACTTAGAGTTCTGTATGATGAAATTAAGGAAAATCCTCTAGTTAAGGGTGTAACCTTTTCTGGAGGAGAACCTTTTATTCAGTCCACTCCTTTATCAGTTTTTGCTGATATTCTTAAATCTGAAGGTTATAACTTATGGAGTTATACTGGTTTTTTATATGAGAAACTATCTTCAGATCCTATCTATAAAAGATTGCTAGAAAAACTTGATGTCCTAGTTGACGGACCATTTGTACTGGCAAAAAAGTCTTTAGAACTTGATTTTAGAGGTTCATCTAACCAGAGAATAATTGATGTTCAGAAATCTCTAAAGAGTAATAAAGCAGTTTTAATGGAAGGTTTTAAATAAAATCTGATTAAAGATTGGATTTTATTCAATTAAAACCACGTTATTGATATATTCATTAACGTGGTTTAAA
>NZ_JBGVMC010000080.1:0-5075 GCF_045124615.1 Succinivibrio sp. | reverse complement strand
AATTAGCATTGAAAAGGTGCATCAGTTAAAACAGTATATTTGTCATGATAAATTGAATTTGAGGTACTTTTATGACAGATAACAGTTTTCTTTCAGTTTATTATGAAGATCAGAATTATCACAAATTTGATGCGGTATCTGAGTCATCAACTGCTCTATTAATAATCGATCTGCAAAATACATATACAAAACTTGGAAAAACAGCAGATACAATTAGATTTTCACAATTCAGTCAAAGACTTGAAAAAATCGTTATTCCAAATACAAAAAAGCTCCTTTTTGAATTTAGAAAAAGAAATATGCAGATAATTTACTGCAGAATTGAAAGTCATCTTAAAAATGGTAATGACCGATCGCTATCGCAAAAACTTGAAGGCTGGAACAGTACTCTTCTTTTTAAAGACGACTATGATAGTCAGATCATAGATAGTATTGCACCACAAAGTGAAGAGATTGTACTTACTAAAACAACTGATAGTGCTCTTACAGGAACGAATTTAAGACTTATTTTAAATAATCTGTCCATAAAGACTGTTGTATGCGCTGGTATTTTTACCGATCAGTGCGTTTCTTCTACAGTCAGATCGTTAAGTGATGAAAGCTTTGATGTGATAGTACCACATGATGCAACAGCTGCAGGTACTATGGAGCTTCACAATGCAGAGCTTACTATACTCAACCATATTTATTGTACTGTAATGAGTTCAGATAAGATAATAGATCTTTTAAAGTGAATGGAAATGCTCATAGATAAGCTCAGCCATTTCTTTACTTATTGAAGGTACCTTAGACAGTTCCTGAACACTTGCGTTCATAACTTCTCTTATGCCACCAAGATGTTTTAATAAGGCCTGACGTCTCTTTGGTCCTATTCCTTCAATATTCTCAAGAGCTGAGTGTACTCTTGCCTTAGATCTTCTGTTTCTGTGACCAGTTATAGCAAAACGATGGGACTCATCTCTTATGTGCAGAACTATCTGCATAGCAGGATCGTCAAGAGAAAGATTGATAGTCTCTCTTGTATATCCAACAACGAATGTTTCAAGACCTTCCTTTCTGCCTTCACCTTTTGTAACAGCAAGTAAAAGAGGCTTTTTAACATCAGGATCGGTAAACAGTTTTGAAATGACATTTTCTGCCTGACTCAACTGACCTTTACCACCGTCAATGAAAATAATATCAGGAATAATGCCTTCCTTAATATTTTTAAATCTTCTGTTTAATACCTGATCCATTGCAGCAAAATCATCGCCAGGTGTAATTCCATCAATATTAAAACGTCGGTAATTTGCTGTATCTGGACCTTCACGATTAAAGGATACGCATGATGCTACAGTAAGCTCACCTTGTGTATGAGAGATATCGTAGCACTCCATATGCTGTATTCCTGTCATATTAAGAAGCTTTTCAAGTGAATCAATTCTTCTTTTGGCAGTTGTATTGTCTGCAAGTTTGATAAGCAGAGCTGAATTTGCATTTTCCTTTGCAAGTTTTAAGTATTTTGCCCTGTCAAGTCTTACTGAATTTGAGATTGTTAATGAATGATTAAACTGCTCTTTTACTGCTTCAATAATAACCTCAGGAGAATTTATCTTTGCATCGGTAATAATTTCCTTTGGCAGAAGACCTACACGTGATGATGAAAGATAATACTGCTCAATAAATGCAGTAAATTCATCTGTATCTGTATCAATTGAATTCTTTGTCATGAAATAAGAGCGCGATGCTATGATTCTGCCCTGTCTTATATACAGCACATGATTACAGATAATATCTTGAGCACTCAGTGTTGCAATAACATCGGCATCAATGTCGCACTCAGAGCTTACAGACTGGCTCTCCTGAACTCTTCTTAATGCTAATAACTGATCTCTAAGTTTAGCTGCCATTTCAAATTCTAAAGCATTAGAATGGATCTCCATTCTTTGTGTCAGAGAATTTAAAACATCCTGATTCTGTCCTTTTAAAAACATACGGACATAATTTACCTGACTTAGATAGTTTTCGTACTGCTCATCACTCATTTGAACACATGGAGCTAAGCATTTGCCGATCTGAGCCATAAGACAAGGTCTTGAACGATGTTTATAAACAGTATCAGTGCACTGTCTTATAGGAAAGAGGTTCTGTAAAAGCTTTAAGCTTTCTTTTGCTGCCTTTGCATCAGGATATGGACCAAAATACTCGCAGTCTATTCTCTTTTTGCCTCTGTAGTAATGAAGAGCTGGATGCTTTCCCTTAGTCAGAATAAGATATGGATATGACTTATCGTCACGTAAAAGAATATTGTAGTGAGGCTGATACTTTTTTATAAGATTGTTCTCAAGGATTAAAGCTTCAGCTTCTGAGAATGTAATAGTAAATTCTATATGATGAATATGGCTTATTAAGGCAAGTGTCTTTTTGTTTACATCCTTTAGAAAATAGGATGAAAGTCTTTTTTTCAGATCTTTTGCCTTTCCGACATAGATAACAGTATTCTCATCAGAATACATCTGATAAGAGCCAGGACGGTTAGGAACAGTCTTTAAAAATGAGCGGTAATCAAAACTAATAGATGCAGCCATATACAACTCAGAATCAGTTAATCTGAGTTTATTTTAACATCTTAAAATCAAAGAATAACCGTCTGAATAAAACAACAGAAACAAAAAAGGCCGAAATTTAAATTTCAGCCTTAAAAAATCATTTTTCAGTAATTAGAAAGCTGCAACAACTGCACCATTGTACTTGTCGTTGATGAACTTCTTAACCTTGTCAGACTGTAAAGCCTTTAAAAGAGCCTTTACACTGTCTTTCTTAACAGACAGTGAATTACCAACAACTACGTTTACATATGGAGAATCAGCATTTTCAATGAATAATGCATCCTTTAATGGATTTAAACCAGCATCGATAGCTAAGTTGGTATTAATGATTGCAGCATCGACATCATCTAATGAACGAGGTAACTGTGGAGCCTCTAATTCCTTGATATTTAAATTTAACTTGTTCTCTTTGATATCTAATGGAGTTGCAGAAATTGCTTTTGGATCTTCAAGAGTAATTAAACCTGCTGTCTGTAAAAGAAGTAATGCACGACCGCCGTTGGTTGGATCATTAGGAATTGCAATGGTTGCACCGTTTTTTAAATCCTTTAAATCCTTTAACTTGTGTGAGTAGAAACCGATAGGCTCAATGTGAATACCACCAACCTCAACTAAATCAGAACCATGATCCTTGATAAATGAATCAAGATATGGACGGTGCTGGAAGAAGTTTAAATCTAATAATTTGTCAGATACAGAGGTATTTGGCTGAACATAATCATTAAATTCAACAATCTTTAAATCAATACCCTGAGCCTTTAGATCTGGCTTTACAACCTCTAGGATCTCAACGTGAGGAACAGGTGTTGCACCAATTGTTAAAGTTTCAGCTGCATTTGATGAGAAAGATAATGCTAAAGCAGCTACTGATAGTAATAATTTTTTCATTTTTATCTCCAATAATTCTTTAATTTATCTGTTGAAGCTATGATGCAATTTATCAAAAAAAATATCAACAAAAAGATAATACTATTTTTTGATATATCTTTATAGAAAATAACTATAACTTATCTATGATCAACCATTTTTGCAAGAAAATCACCTAAAAGCTGTGTTAACTGAACCATAACGATAAGAATTAGAACAGTCATAACCATAACCGGTAACTGAAAACGCATATAACCATAGCGAATTGCAATATCTCCAAGACCACCGCCACCGATGGTGCCTGCCATAGCTGAACAGCCAATAATAACAATTACTGTAAGAGTAAAGTTTGCAATAAGTTCAGGCATTGCCTCAGGTATGAGAACTCTTACAATTATTCTAAATGGACTTGCACCCATAGACTGAGCAGCCTCAATAAGACCATATGGAACAGTTTTTAATGATGTTTCAACAAGTCTTGCTAAAAATGGAATTGTTGAAACAGTAAGAGGAACGACAGCAGCTGTAGTTCCAATAGATGTACCAACAAAGAACTTTGTAATAGGAATAATTGCAACCATCAAAATAATGAACGGCACAGAACGAAGTGCGTTAACAATTGTTCCAAGCGCAGTATAAAAAGGCTTTGAATAATAAAAATATCCTTTTGATGTTACAAGAAGAACCACTCCTAATGGCACTCCAAGAACAATTGATACTAGTGTTGCAAGAAGAACCATATATGCTGTATCAACAGTTCCGTTGAACAGAAGAACTGTAATTTTTGCTGCATAGGATGAAAAACCAAGCTCTGTTAAAAATTCAATCACAATACACCTCTATTCAACTTCATAACCTAATAGTTCAACCTTATATACTCTGTCTGTAAGCTCCTTTAAGGCAGTATCAATAGCATCCTTTGATCCATCTACTGCTATTACAAGAAAGCCTAAAGGCTGATTCTGAATATGATTAATCTGACCTGCCATAATAGAAATCTTTGCATTTGTCTTTATAGCAACATCAACAATTACAGGATCATTTGCTCTGTCACCAAGGAAGGTTAACAAGAACCATGCTCTGCTGTTTTCTTTATATTCAGAATAAAGTTTTGTATATGACAGAAGATCATCAAGATCACGTCTTACAACAGTTGCAACAAGGTGTTTTGTTAAATCTTTTTGTGGAGATGCAAAAACCTCAATGGTATCTCCCATTTCAGAGATTACACCGCCGTCAATTACAGCAACTCTGTCACAGCACTCCTTTATAACCTCAAGCTGATGAGTGATGATGACAATAGTTAACCCAAGTCGATCTCTAAGTGAGCACAAAAGCTTTAAAATTGAACTTGTTGTTTTGGGATCAAGTGCAGATGTAGCTTCATCACACAAAAGGATCTTTGGATTTGTTGCAAGAGCTCTTGCAATACCAACACGCTGCTTTTGACCACCAGATAACTGAGCTGGATAAACATTTGCCTTATCATCAAGACCAACTAAAGATAAAAGCTCTAATACTCTTTTTTTAATCTCGTTTTTGTTAAATCCAGCTATTTTCAGAGGAAATGCAACATTGTCAAAAACAGTGGCACTAGATAAAAGATTAAACTGCTGGAAT
>NZ_JBGVMC010000079.1:0-3092 GCF_045124615.1 Succinivibrio sp. | reverse complement strand
TTGAACTGATAACCGCCTTTTTGAGTTCTTCCGCTGGCCTATACACTTTGTAGATCTCATCTGGTTTAAGTCCTAATCGCTCATAGTTAGGAATTTCATGGCCCATATAAGGAGCAACCTGTTCTTTAGAGATATTGGAGATCGCAACGTGTAAAAAACCGTTATCATCAATCGATCTAACAGAATCTTTAAAACTTACTTTGTCAAATACGATTTTATCAGTCATTGATCTGATCCTCGTCAAAAATAACCTGCATAATACACTTGCAGTTTATGAGTTCTCCTGGTTGTACGTATCGCTTTTCAAAATCATCATAACAGCCTTTTTCAATTTCAAAAGTTTTGCCGTTCATGTGAATGTGACTTACTCTACTTGTATATTTTCCAGCTACATGAATCCAGACGGCTTTAGTACATCCGATTGCTAGCGCATTCTGTCTTTGTATAAACTGATTGATCTTGTTAGTCTGATCTTGTGCAACGGTATAGGCTCTTCTATCTGTAAAGCCTTGCGTTGCTTTTAATTCGTCTAAAAGCTCGTTGTAATTACGCCCTTCCTGTAAACCTTTAAAAATCACTTGTGAGATACGATCTACATCTTCAACATTGATTTTTGTGATTAGGTTTACATTATCTCTAATAATATCAGGCAGCACGTCAAGAGCTTTCTGTGTGATATAACGCTTTTTAACGGTTGGCACGGTAAAAGCCTTATTTACTAGACCTTTCGTAACTTTTGCGTTAATAAAGGCTCTGCGCTGTGCCTCTGACGTTGAGAAGGCTATTTGTGAAATAATCTTTCCTACTTTTTTAACGCTTGCCTCGGCAACTAATGCACTCCATAAAGCGATATTTGTAGAAATAAACTTATCAAGATCAGACTTTAAAAGATCCGGGTTACGTTTAGCAACTTCCGATAATAGTTTTTTCTTTAACTCTTTATTTTTTCGTCTTTCCTCCGCTGTCAAAGGTTTTAAACTATCAGCGGTTAAGGCGTGTTTACTTTCTAAAAAGTTTAAAATCTCATTCGCTACAAAAGATCGAAAGTCGCTACATATACGATCAATAGTCTTTTGATACGCTTTTTTTATGCCTGCGTTACTTTCTATAGCTCTTGATACTCTTACTCTTTTTATAGTCATAATTTTTATTAAATTAAAAACTATTCATTTGAATTATTAAACGTTTTTTGTGCCATGTCAACAAGGCTGTTTTTATTGCCTGTATCTGCGTTCTGTTTCTGCTGCATCAGTTCTGCAAACATATTGCCATGCTGTGCATTTGGATCGTCTGTCATTAAGTCGGTTTGTGTAGCTTGCTGTAATTCCTCCGGCAGCTCCTCATCAAGGAAATTAAGGCCTAGATCCTGATCTTGTCTGACCGCCTCTCTAAGCTCTTCTGCGCTCATTGCCTGACGGTCAACTAACTGAGTTAATGCACCGATCTTAGTCTGTGCTGTCATTGCCTGAGTTGCCTTGTTTTCTTCATTTAAAGGCTCAAATTCAAAAGTAATTGCAGGATCGATCTTTCCAAAATTAACGAGCTGAATAATTTTCAATATAGTTTGGATCTGCTCTCTGTATAGCTCCTGCTTGGATGCTATATAGTCATAATAATTTTTTAAATCGCTTTCGCCTGTAGCGTTGAAGCCGCTTGGTGAAATGCCTAGTAACTTAACAGCAGGAGTACGATTGATACAGGCCACCAGTTCAAGCGACTGTCTAACTACATCAGTACACCCTGCAATAGTAGTCTGAACATTCATCACACTTTCTGAATCTTTATCACATACAAAAACGCTGTCATTATTTCTGTAACGCTCTAAAAATTCCATTTTTGCATCAAAGAGATCTAGTCCTTGCGGATCGCTTAAAACTGCATCCATATCAGTCTGAACTACTAACAGGCTGATCTTGTTTAAAAGTCTAGCTGTGCTTGCTCTGCAGTCATTAAAGTGGATCACGTAATCCCACAAAATCTGAGCTTGTGGGATGCCTAAAAAGTTGTAGTTAGGCTTTAAAAGGATAGGAGGCTGATTTTCAATAAAAGTAATCAGTCTGCTTGCGTGTACTCTGCGCCCTAAAACCTGCCACATACGTGGGCGCATATAATCATCACGCAGCGGATCGATACAGTTATAATCTATTGGTGAGACATTAACAGGATCTACAACAATGAATTTAACGCTTGCATCTTTGCCTTTTAATTCAGCACTTAAGTCATTGACTGCTAAAGGTAGAGTAAGATCATCCTCTCCAGTGTCAACAAAGATAAAAGCTCCGCCCATATAGCCGGTAGTAGTCACAGCTTTATGAAATAGATCCTGAATATGATAATCTCTTAGGAGATTTGTTAATTTTTCAAGTTTATCGGAATCATCACACCCGGTTAGCTTGATCCACTTTCTACTCAAATCATCTGCTATTGTCTGCACACAGGCACGGATTAAACCTTGTTGCGCTATCTGCTGCAATACTCCATAACCAACAAAAGAAGTTATCGGATATTGCCCTAAGTCGTAAGCGTGTTGTGTCAAGCTCTCATAGATTGCATTAAAACCGCCAGCGGAATCAAAAGCCATATTCAGGTTATTACGCTGTTCCTGGTTTAATCCTGACATAGTAACAGGTAGAGAAAAAGCCTCTTTCACTTCTTTTAAGCTGTTTAAGGCTTTTGCGGTGCGTTCTGGGATCAGTGCAAGGCGATCTTTTATGCTTTCTGCGGTCAATTTCATTTGAGGCACTTCAGATTTAACAGAATCAATTTTATTTTCTGTTTTATCAATAACTTTTACTTTTTCATCTGCCATAACACGATCCTTTGTATGATTTTCTGATAAGATCTCATTGATGCACTTTGGATCTTTACAGGTGTTTCATTCGTTAAATTCACAAATTTTAAACCGCTATTTTTATTATAGCGGTTTTTTCTTTCTAAATTAAATCTTCAATTCTCTTAATTTTCTAAAACATTTTTCATGCTTTCGTTTATCGTCACTTAACAACAAGTATAAATTCTTATTCCAAAAAGAAATTATACGGTTTTGGCTATCCTGCTCTTTGTGCTGTTTTCTGATCTACCATTTTTTACCG
>NZ_JBGVMC010000078.1:0-4872 GCF_045124615.1 Succinivibrio sp. | reverse complement strand
ATTTATGTTTTATACCCAATTTGCCTGGCGGCCATAGTGCTGTAGAACCACCTGTTCCCATTCCGAACACAGAAGTGAAATGCAGTTACGCCGATGGTAGTGCAACGTACGTTTGTGTGAGAGTAGGTCACTGCCAGGCATCCCTTTTAGAGAAACCGCAATCATTTGATTGCGGTTTTTTGCTTACTGTACTCTATATTCTGTTGAAGAAGACTTATTTTGAAAAAATAAAAAATCATCGCCATAGAAATGTATGACGATGATTTGAGATAAGAAATGACTAATTAGTATTTTTTCATCATAAGTGCATTTAGATCTGCTTTTGTAGTTTCTTCACCAATGTAGATAAGTTCAGTACCAGTTAGCATTGCAAATAGAGCAATATCTTCTCTTGTAAGAGCAGTGGATACTACACTGTGATGTGCACCACCTGCAATACACCAGCCTTCAGTACCAATCTTAAAGTTTGGCTTATGTCTGTACATGATTCTTGCAACTGGTAAATTTGGCATTGGTTTTGGCTGTTTTACAAGTTCAATATCAGCACAGATGATTCTGTAATGATCTCCCATGTCAACCATTGTTACTTGAATACCATCACCTTCAACACCATCAAAAATCAGTCTTACAGGAGCTTCTTTTCCACCAATTCCAAGTGGCATTACATGAATTTCAGGTTTTGTTGCAGCAAAAGTAACAGGAACCTCAAGCATGTGAGATGCAAGTTCAAGCTCTTTTCCTTGAGTTAGATCGTAAGTGTAATCTTCAATAAAGCCTGTTGCACCCTTTCTGCCCTCAGACATCTTCATAAGAACAGCTGCAAGTGCTGCAATCTTATAATCACCTTCAGGACCGAATCCGATTCCCTTTGCATTAAGATCCTGTACAGCAAGACCTGGTAACTGCTTTAATCCATACAGATCCTGGAATGTATCTGCAAAAGCACCTATGCCATTATCTTTCAGGAATTTTTCAAGACCAATCTGATATTTTGCCTGTTCTCTTACAGCTTTGATGTTATCAGTCTTGAGTTCATATTTTGACTGGTATTCAGTCATCTTTGCATCAATTTCACTTTCTGATACATTGTTAATAATCTTTACAAGATCGCCTAGTGCATAGTAATTGCACTCCCAACCGTACTTAATCTGAGACTCTACACGATCGCCATCGGTCACAGCAACCTCTCTCATATTGTTACCAAAAGAAGCTACCTTCAAGCTACGTGAGAATGCAATAGCTTTTGCAACGTCAATGAACTGTTTGATTCCTTCAACTACGTCATCATTCTCATAATAACCTGCTAATACCTGATGAGGTATTCTCATTCTTGAGAGGATAAAACCATATTCTCTATCACCATGAGCTGCCTGATTTAAGTTCATAAAGTCCATATCGATTTTGTCGTATGGAAGTTCACGGTTAGCCTGTGTATGCAGATGGAGTAGGGGTAAATAACAGTTTAATTAAACATATAAATAGTTTATAATATCTAAATAATTATTTTTAGATTTAGACTTATGAATAAGATTATTTCAATAGGACAAGCAGCAAAATTATTAGGTGTTCATGTTCAGACGTTAAGAAATTGGGAAAAGTCAGGTAAATTAAAACCTGACAGTATTTCTCCAGGTGGTACAAGACGATACAACCTTGAACATATTCTTCAATTATCTGGAAAAGAAATACCAGTTCAAAGTGATAACAGATATACAGTCGCTTATGCTAGAGTAAGCAGTCACGATCAGAAAGATGATTTAAAAAGACAGGCTCAGGTTCTTGAATTATACTGTGCTGAGCATGGATATCAGTTTGAAATGATAACTGATCTAGGATCAGGAATGAATTATTATAAGAAGGGGCTGACATCTTTAATCAATAAGATTTTAAATAATGAAGTGAAAAGACTGGTATTGACGCACAAGGATAGATTACTAAGATTTGGAGCAGAGCTTATATTCTCAATTTGCGAAGCTAAAGGTGTAGAGGTGGTTATTATTAATCGAGGAGAAGATAAGCCAAGTTTTGAAGAGGATTTAGCAAAAGATGTTCTTGAAATCATAACAGTGTTTTCAGCAAGGTTGTACGGCAGCAGAAGTAAAAAGAACCAAAAATTATTAGATAGAATAAAAGAAGCAGCAGAAACTGACAGGTAATAGAAAGAATGATTGTAGGACAGATTATAGAGCTAAAAGCAAACAATAAGTTTTTTACTTATTGTCGAAAGTCTTTTGGAGTCAGAAGATTTGCCTACTATATGGTGACATCGTGGAAGTCAACATCTTTTTGAATTATTTTTGTCGCCATATTATATCTGACAATTCTTTGCTAACTCCTTTATTATATAGGATTTATATTATTTCTTATCAGGTTATTTTGGGTAAAAAATATTTCGTGGAACCTAATCCACATTTATTTTAAGTTCAGCTAAAAAGAAAGTCCTAACCTATAAAGTGTTCCTTCAATTAAAGCTATACAGTCTCAAATCTCAGGTTGACCATTCTTTGTTTAAAGTTTCTATGATCATGAGTCAGTCTTTGCTGCTATTTCTATATGTTAGATCAAATGATGTATCTTGAACTCCAGTGCCAAATTCTATTAGAAGCATGTGACTTAGCACTGCTATTATTGGTAATGCATCTTGGAGAAATATAAGGTATCGGTGCTTTGAGAGAGTTACTGCATACTTTGTAAAAAGTTAAAAGTTGTTTAAATCCTTTGTTTTTATTGGAGCTTAATCTAAAGTAGCTTCGGTATAACCATACAGTTCTTGAAGCAGGGCATCAGCACTTACTTTGGTTAAGCATCTGTTTGAGTAAGCATGAATTCTTGCTTTCTTATTTCCAAGTGAGTCATCTATTTGTGGATCATAAGCAGTGCCATGATGGAGAACTCCAAAGACAACTCTTATGATTTTGGCACATATGCTGATAACTCCACGTTTAAAGGCAACTGTATTTCTTGAATACATTCTTTGGATATATTCTGAGCGTGGAGATATTTGAAGCTTATTACCACAGTGTAATAAAGTAAGAACAGCCTGGTAAAGCATTCTCTTAACCACAGGATCACCGTTACGAGACATCTTTCCCATTTCAATCTTACCACCACTGCCAGAATGAGCAGTAAACAGACCAAAGTATGCCTGTAGAGCTCTGGCTGTTTTAAATCTGCTGATATCAGATATGTCTAATGACAGTAGAAGTGCTAACTGAGGTCCAATACCTGGTATGGTCATTAACTGATTTGCAACTTGTGACTCTCTTGCTTTTGCATCAATAATGTCCTGATTGATACGGTCAATCTTTTGAGTTAGGTAGTTTATGTCCTCAACAAAACTATCGAGAGTTTTTAAAGTTAATGAACTGCTACCAACATCTGCTTTGTTATTGATTTGTTTCTTATAATACTTGATAGCTAAAAGTGCAGAGTCAGCCCCAGTTACAACATGCTCATATGCTCCAGCAGCAATCAGTCTCTGTCTTACATTAGAGCAGACTGCATTTAAGCTTTTTATGTATTGTTCCCTTTGAACATAAAATGTCTTTAAATCGATTTCTTCCTGAGTCCTGATACGACAGGTCTGATGATGGGTAAATAAAGCTTCTCGAATAAAGAAGGCATCATTAAAATCATCTTTCTGAGCTTTTCTGTTCTTGATTGCTCTAGCATCTAGAACTACTGCCTTATGTCCGTGAGCAATAGCATATTTAGCCCAATAGGATGAACCTGTACATCCTTCCATAGAAATCAGCAGTTTTTGATGAGTGGATGCAATAAATCGTCTTAACGCATATATATCAAAGGTTGTGTTAACAAGCTCGTTATCTTCATTATAAAAACATACCTGAAACTTTCTACCGGCTAAATCAATACCCACAGGTACATAACCATAGATTAACTCCTGTCCTGTAGCTGTATAGGAAATACGAAATTGGGGTTCCTGATTATTTTTGCTCTGACTTCTTGATTTTTCTGCTCTTGGATTTGTAAAATTCATGTTGGATAACCTCTCTAGGACGTTTAGTCATGTTTGGTAACCTTCTTACTGGTATATTTTCTAGCTCAGTAATAAGGCTTTTATAAATTCCGTATGCGCTCGTTTCTACGATGACGCTTTATTGATTTATTTTGTGAATTATAAAAGAAAAGAGGTTATCCTTTAATAAAAAGACAACCTCTTTATCAAATCTGAACTTAACGCCCACCTCTATATAAGAAATCCTCATATCAGCTTAGTTCCTGATACTAACGTTTCAAAATAATGTACGATAACGGTAACTTATGGAAAGAGGAATAATTCAAGACTGGAGCTTTAAGCTCAGAAATAAACACATTCTTTTCCATAAATGCTTTCTGTGTAAGGATAGAGGGATAATTCGATGATGGAGTTGTACTCAGAAAATCAAGCATTCTTATCCCTACACAGCCGTTGCTGTTTAGTCAGAGCAAGGAACAGTTAAAGCCCTCTGACTTATCAGCTTCGTCTTTTCAGATTCATATTTTATGAACTTGTTAACCTGTAATTACTTACAGCTCTAGTAATCTACATTTCTTACCGTCAAACTTTTCTCCATGCTTTGCTATGGTCCATGCTACTCTTGCCATACGGTTGGCAATTGAACAGACAATTCTCTTATTAGAAACATCTTCATTATCAATTAAAGTTGCAACCTTAGAGGTTCTTTCAGGATCATATTTCTTGGTTTGTCCATATCTTGAAATTGCACACATATACAAGACTCTTTTTAAAATGCGATTTCCGCTTTTTCGAGTTCCGCCGACGCTTACTTTTCCTCCACTACCTGTTACTTTTGGAGCAAAGCCTACAAATGCAGCAAAGTGTCTGCTATCTGGATAGTCATTAGGATC
>NZ_JBGVMC010000077.1:0-5291 GCF_045124615.1 Succinivibrio sp. | reverse complement strand
TACGGTTCGTTCTAACTGCTTTTTGACAATGCCAGCCGTTTTATCAACATTTTATACTCCGATTTGCGAGTGACCTTGCTGGTTTTTCTTTTCCTTTGGTTGTTTTCGGCAAGGTTTACTCGCTTTTTTATTTGGCTTATGGCCAGCGTCTTGATTATCATTATCATCCATAATTATTCTACAGTGCAGATAATTTCAAATAAAACCAAAAAACATTTGACAAACCAAATTAAAAGCAGTATTATATAAGCATTAACAGCGAGCGTGGCCGTCATGGTTGCGAGCATTACAGGTATTTAGTCAGGTGACACTTTTTCAAAACCTTGCCGACATAATGATTATGACAAACAATACTGAGTTTTATTGAGAGGTAACATGAATTATAAAATTATCATAAAGAAAAAGAACATAGGAACGAATCATGAGAGGTATGCAAAATGGAACAATTACAAATTCAGTGCAGAGGATGATTATAGAGCATTAGATGTTGTATATGCAATACAGAATGAAATTGATAACAAATGCAAAACCCTATTGAAAACAGATACTTGCCTGGCAGATTGTCTGTATGAAAACGGCAGAAGTCCACAGCATGTGTTAAGCAGGTGCAAGTTTTGTTTTGCTTTTAAGAACGTGGAAGATATGATTCACGAATATATAAATACACCTTAAAATCATTTTTCTTGCATTTTATAAATTTTATAAAAACAGAATCCGTTTTTGGGTGGCATTGTTTGACATAAAACAATACAGCCCCCTTACAGAATCCGTTTTTGACTTTAATCATATATAAACTTTTCAGGAGAAAACAATGACAGATTTAGAAATGATAAGCAGTTTTAACTTTTATTTAAGATTAAAAGAGCTGGCCAAAGCTAATAATATCAACATGGATTTATGCTTTTATCAGTTTGAAAATAAAAGTGTTGTGAATATCCGTTCAGCCCCAGCGAACGAGGTTGGTATTGGTTTTAAAATTACTATTTTTAATGGAATCGGTAAGCTGTATACTGATGGTGCATTTAAAACCATTTTATCCCCTATATACGACATTATCAGACAGATTACTGATATTGAAGTGACGGAAGAATTTAATCCTAATAACAATCCCCAGCATAAATTACGCTGGAATATTAAAATTTAGAATCCGTTTTTGAATTGAATATAAACCTAACTTTTCAGGAGAAGCAAATGAGATATTATGTAAAAGATGACGCTGGTAATTCGCATGAATGTTTTAATTCTATGGAAAAGGCAAAAGCAGAATATTTAAAGCATTTATCTGACAGCAAGACAAACTGTTCATTATGTGTTGCGGGTTCAGTATACGATCCTGTGTTCTGTGTAGCCGAGGAGGGAGTATTTATAGATTGTACAATTTCTGATTTAAAGAATTGGCATGAGTGGTTTGACTTGGATTGGATTCGGCATATTGATTTTTGGGAAGCATAAGTATGGATGGTATTGATATTGTTAATGTGTTTTTGGCTATAGCCTGCCTTATTTTCATATTGATCTGTATAGCAGATGCAGTAAACGATAACGATGATTGGTTTGACTGAGGTAAACATGAACATTAGAAAATTATCTAATCTGTCTAAAGAAGATAAATTCCGTTTGGGATTACATTATTCGGTTCTGATTACAGATAATACTAGGGAACTGTATGCGTGGATTAAGTCCGAACGAAAAGAGATAAGCGAGGTTCGCAAGATTACCCATAAAGGTTACAGACTATGCAAGCGTATGAGAAAACTGTTCCGTTGCATGAGTGCCGAGGAAAGAAAAGAGTTTTGTGAAAAGGAAATTGATTTTATTTTAAAAAAATATTCTGATTATGAATTTAAAGAGGTTATGTTGAATTTTTTAAAATCCTTATCACAGAATCGAATTTTAGAAAATCTTGTATAAAAACTCTTGACATTATAGTAAAACAATAGTACAATGTAACACATGTTTAATAAAGAGAAAGGAGTTAAAAATGAACTGTGTAGATCATCATGGAATAACTTACAGTAGTTTTAGTGAAATGTGCAAATCTTACGATAGAGATCCTACTCTTGTAAGAGCAAGACTGAGATATAACTGGGATTTGCAGACTGCTTTAGAGACAGAAGCAGGCCATTACAATGCACCTGTTTTTGATCATTTAGGCAGAGAATTTGCAAACCTTTATACGATGTGCAAACATTACAATATAGACAAATCTCTGTATTTCAGCAGATTAAGTAAGCACACAATGACATTGGAACAAATTCTGACCACACCTCCACATGAAAAAGAGAAAGAGTGTACTGACCATTTGGGAAATGTGTTTAAGTCAAAAAGCGAAAGAGCAAGGGCATACGGATTAACTTCCGCTACAGTATCTACTCGCTTGAATAACAATAAGAGTTTAGCCGAGGCGTTGTGTAAACAGGCAAAGAAAACTCACAAGATAGGAGACATGGAATTTAAGAATGTGAGAGAAGCAGGTAAGTATTTCAATTTATCACGTACAACGATAGCAAAAGTGGTAAATGAGACAAGCGATCCGATAAAGCGTTTAGAACATATAGAGCAGATTAAGAGAAGTCCTGCATATCATAGATGGTTAGAAAAGGTTGGTTCAGTATGAGTTATTTAGTTATTGCAGTTATAATCATTTTAAGTTTGGTTATTGGTTTTGTTATTGGTTTTTTCTATGCAGAAGAAGAAATGAGAGGTAACAAAGATTTTATGAAACAGTTATTTGAATACAGAAACGAACAGGAAAGCATTTACAAGGATAAAAAATAAATGGCAGTATTTAGAGCATTGGGTGTTAATACGAACACTGAAAGACAGCAGGATGATTTTTACTCTACAGATCCAAAAGCAGTAGACAGTCTTATAGAATTTTTAGAATCGAATCATATAGAAATTCCGTATCAAATTGTAGAAAGTTCTGTAGGTATGGGGCATATTGCAAACGTGTTTGAGTCTAGAGGTCACAATGTTACAGGATATGACATAGTAGACAGAGGATGGCACGATACCATTGTAGGAGATTATCTGTTGGTAGATAGACTTCCTGAGTGCTGTAATAATGGCTGTATGATAGTAGAGAACACTCCATTTAAACTTTCCACTGAGTTTATATCACATGGAATGGATTTAATTAACGAGGGTGATTATATCTGTTCATTACAGAAGATACAGTTCTTAGAAAGTGAAAGAAGAAAGGAATTTTTTGACAAATATCCACCTAAGTACGTGTGCGTATTCAGAAAGAGAACTAACACTTACAGAGATGGTGCTATGGACAAATACAAGAGTTCTACAATGTGTTTTGCATGGTTTATATTCCAAAAAGGTTACAAGGGTGATCCTGTAATTAAATGGATTTAATTGTTGACAACACAAAGTTATTTTGCTAGAATTATCTTATAAAAGCAAGGAGAAAACAATGGTTGGATTATCAGACAAGTTCTTAAAATCCGTTTTAGAAAAAGAACCAGAGGAGGCACAAGTGTTTGAAAGGGGTTTAAAAATACAGTTGTTTATTATTGATAACTCTAACTCGTGCAGGGCACAGTTTTCATGGCAAACCCTCGAAGATATACAAAGATTTTGTGATAAATATTTTGTAAAGGAAGTTAAATTTATCGAAAAAGACAAAAAAACAACGTATGCCGTAGTGGTATATAAGGAATAAGCATGATAGACAAAAAGAATATTGTGATGAAAAATTGGTATAGAACCGATTGTGAAAACTCTGACGATATTTCAGTAAAACAGGCGTATGAATTAGGTTTTAACAGAGCATATAAACTTATGCAAACAGAATTATACAGTCAAGTTAAACAGACTGTTTATCAAATAACAGATCCCGACTGTTTTAGAGACAGAACTGTTGAGGAAGTAATAAATAATCTTCCGTCAACATTCTGCAAGTTAAACACTAGAATTAGGGTGCTGGATATAGATAATTATCAGCACATGAATTTTAAGTTAAAACTCGGTTTAGATTTCAACAAATTTCAAAATGTGTTTGACCAGCAAATGCTTGAATCTTATGTTTCAGAAATGACGATAAGTTTTGTTGACGATGATGAAGATTGGGATATTGACGTTGAAATTGTTGCTTGTATAGAGTTATGATCGTGGAAAGATCTGTACGTTGAGGGGTTAATTATGAAAGTTAGAGATTATTTACATTTAATCAAATGGCTCGACAACGAGCCGATGCATGGCAAAAATGAAATATCGAGATTTATACTTAGATTAAACATATCAAATGCAGGTGGTTTTGTAGTTTCAGGTGGTTGGAAAGATTGTGTCGCAGGAAACGAAATCGGAACAATAAACATCAAACCTGAATACTTATACCTGCTTGAATTTAGCGTAATAAAAGATCAATGGCATGTGGATTCATGGTGCATGGGAGAAGATGACAAGCCTATCGGCCTCAAGTCATGTGTGATGTTAGACATTATTCCGCAGACTTTCCTTAGTGGTGATGTACGCATCCCACAAGAACTTATGCACAATATTATAATGGATGCTTATCATACAGGCGAAAACGACACGTATAAAAGAAATTCATCAGGTTTGTTTGGCTTTTTAAAATAATAAGGTAGTGTTAATTATGATTTAAGGTTTTTGGCATTAAGGAAAACTAATTATGACTTTGATGGAGTTTTTTCATACAAACAAACCAATAGGCTATAGAATTGCAATCGAAGTGCATTGGTTTGACAACAATAAGTTAAGGCACAACAACATCTTCCTCAGAGAACACAGAGAGAGATTTGTGCATTTTTCAAATATAAAGTTGTTAGATGTAATTTATTATTTTGATTATGAGATTATTAAAAAGACACTAACTAAAGACGATAGTGGCAATGGCTTACATTACATGGAGTTAGAAATATCTAACGATGAGAGAGTTTTAAATTCATAAACAAATGTCTTGACAACTTAGATAAAATGACGTATCATGTATTACATGTTCAACAATAAATAAAGGAATTTTATGATTAGATTATTAAGTTTATTTTCAGGTATCGGTGCTTTTGAGTCTGCTTTACGTAGGGGGGGTATGACTTTACTCTAGTTAATTACTGTGAGATAGATAAATATGCAAGTAAGGCATATTCTCAGATACATGAAGTATCAGAAGATTTAAATCTTAGAGATGTTACAAAGGTTGATACTGCAAAATTACCAAAAGATTTGGATTTAATAACCTACGGCTTCCCGTGTACTGATATATCTATTGCAGGTAAGCAAAAGGGATTTTTTGACGAAAACGGCAATCCAACAAGGTC
>NZ_JBGVMC010000076.1:0-6062 GCF_045124615.1 Succinivibrio sp. | reverse complement strand
TAAGTCAATTGTCTATATGGTTAATAACGAAGATAGATTAAAAGCCTTCTTAAGCAGTCCTTATGGTGTCATGACTAATAACGAAACTGAAGAGAAATTCAGAGAGCTTGATTTATTAAGAAACGGAATGATTGCAAGCGATACATGCAAAGGTGCATCAAATTTAACAGAATTCTATTCTCTGTATAAAACATGCTTGCTTCACAACACTGATTTTAGAACATACATGAAGGCAGTCATTACAAAAATGATGCTTCATGTTAACGAGATTGAATTTGAAAAGGATGCTAAAGGAACAATTACTGGTTATAAAGACCATAAAATTTCCTCTGAGATCCTTGATAAATTGATGCCATGGAATATGGCTTAACAGGAAGGTCTGAAAATTTTATTTCAGACCATTTACATAAATTTTCAAGTTCTTTTTTGAATTTACATTATCCTTTTGAATTTTATATGAATTTTTATGTAAATTTTTTTGAGTTTCTGTCGATATTTTGCTCTTTTCAAACAAAAAAAAAATTCAGGTCCTCAATTGAGAACCTGAACTTTTTATCAAATTATGACTTATTAGCCTACGATCTGACGGAGCATGCAGCGTAATGGCTCTGCTGCACCCCATAATAACTGATCACCAACAGTGAATGCTGATAAGAAGTTATCACCCATGTTCATCTTACGTAAACGACCAATAGGTACATATAAAGAACCTGATACCTTAGCTGGTGTCAGCTCCTTAAGAGTTACTTCCTTGTGGTTCTCAATTACTCTTACCCACTTGTTCTGAGATAGGATTAACTGCTCTACCTCATTTAAAGGAATATTCTTGTTTAACTTGATTGTTAATGCCTGGCTGTGGCAACGCATTGAGCTGATACGTACGCAGTTACCGTCGATCTTTAATGACTCATCAGCATAACCTAAAATCTTGTTAGCTTCAGCCTGGCTCTTCCACTCTTCACGACTCTGACCATTCTCAAGCTCTTTATCAATCCAAGGTAAAGCACTACCAGCTAAAGGAGCACCGAAATTGTCTGTTGGGAATGATGCATCATTCATCTTTGCACGAACCTTACGCTCGATATCAAGAATTGAGCTGTGTGGATCTGCAAGTTCAGAATTTACACAATCATATAAAGCACCCATCTGACATAACAGCTCACGCATATTCTTAGCGCCAGCACCAGATGCTGCCTGATAGGTCTGAGTAGAAATCCACTCAACATTACCAGTCTTGATTAGACCAGCTAAAGCGATTAAAAGTAAGCTTACAGTACAGTTACCACCAATATATGACTTGATACCGTCATTTAGAGCCTTATCTAAAACTTCATGATTTACTGGATCAAGGATAATCTTTGTGTCCTTTTCCATACGTAAAGTTGAAGCAGCATCAATCCAGTAGCCATTCCAACCAGTATCACGTAGAGCTTTGTACATTTTAGTAGTGTAATCGCCACCCTGTGCAGTGATAATGATATCCATAGCTTTTAAAGCATCTAGATTGTAAGCGTCCTGAAGAACACCATTATCTTTACCGCCAAATGAAGGAGCCTTCTGACCTGCCTGAGAGGTTGAGAAGAATACAGCATCGATTACAGAAAAATCATTTTCCTGTACCATACGCTCCATTAATACGGAGCCTACCATTCCACGCCATCCGATTAGACCTACTTTTTGCATTATATCCTCACAAAATTTGCAAAATTTAATTAATCTTCTTTATGTAATATATTATTCTTATCACAGATAAATTCCCTGTGATAGGAATTATTCGATGCGTCAATGTTAACCTTTACGGTTTTTCCTGCTTTTGTTAGCTGAACAATATGTTCAATATTGCAGAATTTATTTGACACATTTTTAACAAAAGAGTCCAAAGCTGTTGAGAACTCTTGTGAATCATTTTTTGAATTTTCTGCTTTTACAATAGTCACAATCACGCTGTTATCGACAGTATCAATCTTTTGTAAGATAGTCTGTCCTTGAGCATCAAGCTTTAATGGTAATTGCCCGCGCAGAGATATCAGTGAAGGTTCATCACTGTTTCTGGTGAATTTACAGTAACCATAATAAAGTGCAAGTCCCATTATTATAATGATAAAAAGCCTAAAATTGTTTCTTATTTTTGATAAATTAGTATTTTTTTCTGCATTAAAATAGGAAATTCTTCTGATTGCTCTGTCATAAAATCTGCTTTTTATCTCTGAACTATCTGTTTTTTCTTGATTTTTATTGTTTTCTATCTCTTGTTCTTGCATTTCATTTTCAAAGTCTTCTTCTAATTGTGCAATTCTCTGTTTTATTCCCTTTTTCAGATATTTAACTTTAAGAGGACTTTCTTTTCTTAATTCAAGAGATCTTTTTGTATTCCCTGTTATCCGTCTCATATGACTTACTGCAATAGATGCCATGGAAGGACCTGCAAGATTAACAGGTTTTTCCTTTTGCTCTGAACTTTGCAAAATAGTATTTTCAAAGTCCTTTTCTACACCATTATCTGTGATACCGACAGTGCAGTTATCAGTATTCTCATCATTTTGTTTAATAATGGAATTGTTTGTTTCTTCCACAGCTATATTTTTGTCCTTATCCGCATTTGACATATGAAAATCAACCTTAAAAATCACTGTTTATGTTATCATACGATATTTTCATAAATAATAAACAATTGCATAGTCTACAGGATTTATCATGACTCAGATTCTAGGCAAAGATGCACCGGTTGAACAGAGCATCGCTCATTTTGAGGAAATTTTAAAAAAATTAAATATCAGTGTGACTGAATCTAACTGGATGAACCCGCTTGAAGATGTGTACTCGGTTAATCTTTCAGTTACATCATGCCCTACACTCTACTCTAATGGAAAAGGTTCATCTCGCTTAGCTGCACGAGCTTCTGCCTATGGTGAACTTTTTGAAAGACTTGCAACTCATATGGAGTTTTCTGATTACTATCTTGGTTTGGATAACTCAAATGCACCTTTTGTTCATTTCAAAGATGAAAAATGGACAAATATTGAGGAAAACCAAAATCAGATCCCAAATGAAATATTAAATGCATCATTACGCAAATTCTATACTCAAGAATGCGAATTAACTCTTGAAAACCTCGTTGATCTGCAGTCTTCATCATACTCAAGAGGCGTTTGCTCCATTCCTTTTACAAATGCTAGAAATGGAGAGATCGTATACTTCCCTGTAAACCTACTAGACAATCTGTACGGTTCAAACGGCATGTCAGAGGGAAACAGCGAATATGAAGCCTTAGTTCAGGGTCTTTCAGAAATTATTGAACGACATGTAAAAAGAGAGATTATAAAAAAAGGTCTTGCCCTTCCTACTGTTCCTAATGAAATTTTACAAAAATATGAAAAATCATATAAATCTCTAAAAGATCTTCAAGGCGATGGATTAAAAGTCGTCTGTTATGATGCTTCTCTTGGTGGCAAATTCCCTGTTGTCTGCATTGTAATGTTCAATCAAAGAAACGGAACCTGCTTTGCTTCTTTTGGTGCCCATCCTATTTTTGAGGTTGCTTTAGACAGAACAATCACTGAACTTATGCAGGGTCGATCATTTAGCGATCTTGACAACTTTGATGAGCCTGATTTTGATTTAAACAAAACATCAGATATTGTAAATCTTGAAAGCCATTTTGTTGATTCAACAGGAATCCTGCCAATGCAGATGTTCAGAAAAATACCTGACTATAGATTTGTAGCATGGGATTTTTCAGGAAGCACAAAGGAACAGTACAAAGCTTTAAGATATATGATTGCAAAGCTTGGCTTTGATATTTACATTCGCTCATACAATTATCTTGGTGTATATGTTTACAGAACTATTGTTCCTGGAATGTCTGAAATCTATCCTGTAGACGATCTTGTTTATAACAACACAAATCTTGGCATCGATTTTCAGGATGCACTGCTCTCTTTACCGGATACTGATGAAACTGAAGAAACATACGAAAGCTACCTTCAGGAACTTGAAAATGAAGAGTTTGATAACGATACAAATGTTTGCTCTTTATTAGGTGTACTCCCAGATGAGAAATCCCCTTGGGAAAATCTAAGAATGGGTGAATTAAAATGTCTAGTTGCACTTGCTGCAAAAAATTATGAAGCTGCTTCTGAATATGCACAATGGACTCTTCTATATAACAACGAAAGTATGTCTCTTGAAAACAGAGCTTTCTACCAGTGCATCATAAAAATTACAGACTGTCTGACTACTGGCAATTTGAAGATTGAAGATTATCTTGATGGACTCAAACTTCTATACGGAGAGAAAACAGTTGAAAACGCACTTGATCATATTGAGGGAAGGAAACGTTTCAACAATCTTGTAGGCAGTGATCTTAATATGAAAAGTTTTACTGCCCATCAGGAACTTATAAGAATCTACAACATATTAAAAGAGGCTCAAAGTTCATACAATGAATAAGATTATATCAACGCTGTTTTTGTTATTAACTGCAACCTTCATTCTTACTGGATGTGCACCAAAAGTTGAAGAAAATGATTTTAGCCTGCTAACAAAGGAGCAAAGAGAAAAGAAGCTCAATGACATCAATGAACTTGAAGAATTCGGCAGAATTGGTCTTTTCTCAAGATACAAAAATGCATCATTCTCTGTAAACTGTTCATATTCATATAACAAAAACAAGTTCTCACTTGCATTTACTGGTCCTATGGGAATGCAATATGCACTTATTGAAGTTTATGCAAATGGTTCAACCTACATAAATGCACAAGGAAAAGTATTAAAAGGCGAAAATGCAAGAGAGCTTTTAAAGGAGAATTTCAAACTTGATATTCCTGTAGAAGATCTTCACAGAGTAATGATAGGCCTTCCAAGAGGAAAGGTCGTATATGACAATCTTGGCTATGCAAAAGAAGCATTGGTGGATGATCAGTATAAGGTAATATACAGAAGCTATAAACCAATCAGAGATTATGTACTGCCAAATCAGCTGGAAATAATCACACCACAGACAAAAATTGTTTTAAGAATCAGTGACATCACAACTGTAAAGTAATAATTATGACTACAGTCACCACAATAAGCCCATGTAAATTAAATCTCTTTTTGTATATAACTTCAAAAAGAGATGATGGTTATCATAATCTTCAGACTCTGTTCGTTATTCTCAATCACGGCGATAAGATGACCTTTATCGACACAAATGATGATGAAGTTTTGCTCTTAACTGATTTTGGTTTTCCTGTTGAAAAGAATCTTATTTACAAAGCTGCAATGGCTTTAAAAAAAGAGACTGGCTGTAAAAAAGGATGCAAGATAAGTATCGATAAGATCCTGCCTCAGGGAGGCGGTCTTGGTGGTGGCTCTTCAAATGCTGCAACAACATTGCTTGTTTTAAATAAGCTTTGGGATCTGAATCTTCAGGAAAAGACTCTTATTAATATTGGAGCAAAACTTGGCGCAGATGTTCCTATATTTATCAAAGGTTGCACATGCTTTGCAGAAGGTATAGGCGAAATTCTTACAGAAAAGAAGATAAAAAACAGATACTACCTTGTTGCAACACCAGAGTGTTCAGTCCCTACAGCAAAACTTTTTGCTCACGAGAAACTAAAAAAAGATTCAAAAGTCAGAACATTTGATGAGCTTATGAATACACCTTTTGAAAACTGTTTTGAAAAGGTTGTTGTACATGAATATCCAGAGGTTCAAAATCTTCTTTCAATTTTAAGTCAATATGGAAGTGCCTATATGTCTGGAAGTGGATCTTCTTGCTTTGTGGGCTTTGACAATCTTGAGGATGCAAAAATTGCACAAAAGCGCATTTCAGAACTTAATTACAAAAACTTTTTAACACAATCCACAGACAGATCACCTGTACTTAAAACCCTTGATACAATTACAGAAAGCTAAATAAATCCATTTTTTTCATATTTCAAAAAAGAAATTTTCTTCTTTTATGTTTTCTGCAAAAGTTTTAAAATAGCCATGTTTCTGAATCATCTCAGAAACATGTTTTGTTCTAACCACTCAGGATCACATATCTTATGGCTGATATGAAGCTTTTTGCCGGT
>NZ_JBGVMC010000075.1:0-3438 GCF_045124615.1 Succinivibrio sp. | reverse complement strand
GAACAGGCATTCACTATGGTTCAGGATGCTTTTTTACTGTCTGAAAAATATCATACTCCTGTAATTTTAAGACCTACAACCAGAGTATGTCATGCATATGCCTCAATCAGTTTTGATGAAAACTATTGTGTCAAAGAGTTTGATGGTTTTGAAAAAGACTCATCAAAATGGGTAATCTTCCCAAAACTGTCCTTTAAGAACCATGACATGATGGAAAAAAGAAATGTTCAGATTGCAAAAGAGGCTAGCTCATACAGATTCAACAGCGTTATAAAGGCACAAAAGCCAACAAGAAAGGCTGTTTTTGCATCAGGTATCAGTCACTCCTATGCTAAAGAATACCAGATCGCTCATGATGATGTAACTTTAGTACAGATAGCAACTGCATTCCCATTTGTTGAAGATTTTGCCTTAGATATCCTAAAGGATACTGACGAGGTTATCTGTCTTGAAGAATTAAGCCCATATATTGAGGAAAATCTTCTGAAGATAGCAGGCAGACATCATCTTAATGTAGAGATTAAAGGCAAACTTACAGGATGTGTACCTCATGCAGGTGAACTGAGTGTTGAAAAGGTAAAACAGATCTTAGATAGTTTCTATCAAAGAGAAGAAATATCAAAAGAGACTAAAATTGAATTTACCATTCCTGATCTGCCTATAAGACCTCCAGTGCTGTGTGCCGGATGCCCTCACAGAGGTGCATTCTATGCAGTAAAAACAGCAATGCGTGGTAAGAAAACATATTTTTGTGGTGACATTGGCTGTTATACACTTGGCAATGCAAAACCTCTTGATATGGTTGATACCTGCCTTTGTATGGGTGCTGGCGTTACCATGTCACAGGGTTTTAACTTTGTTGACAAGGATGCTACAAGTTTTGCATTTATTGGAGATTCAACCTTCTTTGCATCAGGACTTACTGGTGTTGTAAATGCTGTATACAACGAAGCTGACGTTATTATCTGTATCCTCGATAATTCAACTACAGCTATGACTGGCCATCAGCCTCATCCTGGAACTGGTTTTAATCTCATGGGAAACTTTGTTGACAAAATTGACATTGAAGCCGTACTTAAAGGACTTGGTGTAAAAACAGTCAGAAAAGCAGATCCTTTAAATCTAAAAGAATCAGTTGATGTTATTAAGGAGCTAGCCTCCATTAAAGGAGTAAAGGCAGTTATTTTCAAATCTCCTTGTATTTCAATTGTTAAACATGAGGATTGCTGCACAGTTAATGACAAATGCCGTAACTGCAACATCTGCATCAAGAAACTTGGCTGTCCTGCAATAGTAAAGAACAATGGTAAGGTATGCATTGATGAAAGCCAGTGCACCGGCTGTACACTATGCAATCAGGTATGTCCTCACAAAGCTATTGAGAAAAAGAAAAATGGATAAGAATATTCTAATCTGTGGCGTTGGTGGCCAGGGTACAGTACTAGCATCAAAACTTACAGCATCTGCTGCAATGCTTGAAGGAAATACTGTTCATTCAGCAGAAACTATCGGCATGGCTCAAAGAGGAGGCTCTGTTACAAGCCATATCCGTATCGGAGATAAGGCATTCTCTCCTCTTATCCCTGACGGTCTTGCCGATCTGATTATGGCTTTTGAACCTGCTGAAGCTGTAAGAAACTTAAAGTATCTGAAAAAAGGTGGCACTGTAATAGTAAATAAAAAGGCAGTTAAACCTGTAACAGAATCTCTTTTAGATACCGGATATGACGGTTCTAAGATGATTGCATTTCTTCAGGATAGTAAGATTAAAACTTACGTGCTTGATGCAGATGAACTATGTGCATCATTAGGATCTGTAAAGTTTTTTAATATTGCTCTTCTTGGTGTTGCGGTTGCAACAGGTGCGTTAGGATTAAAAAAAGAATCTTTAGAAAACGAGATTAAGACAAAGGTTAAAGAAAAATTCATTTCAATTAATCTGAAAGCTTTTGAAACAGGATATAAATTAGGACAAGAACTATGCTTCTGACAGAAAAACAGCTTGAGCTTGTAGATAAACAAATAAAAAAGCTCATTAAAACAGACAGTTTTTACGGTAAAAAATACAGAGAACTTGGCATTGAAGGATGTAAATGTCAGGAAGATTTTGACAAAATTCCATTCTCATCAAAAGACGATTTAAGATTCTCATATCCTTTAGGAATTCAGGCTGTAGATGACAAGGATGTTGTAAGAATTCACTCATCTTCAGGAACTACAGGTAGACCTGTAATCATTCCTTATACAAAAAAGGATGTTGATGATTGGGCAACAATGTTTGCTCGCTGCTATCAGACTGCTGGTATTTGCAATACTGACAGGATTCAGATAACTCCAGGTTATGGCCTTTGGACTGCTGGTATCGGTTTTCAGGCTGGCTGTGAAAAACTAGGTGCTATGGCAATTCCTATGGGACCTGGTAATACCGATAAACAGTTACAGATGATGATTGATCTTAAAAGTACAGTTCTTTGTGCAACATCATCTTATGCTCTATTACTTTCTGAGGAAATTACAAAGCGTGGTCTTAAAGATCATATTTTTCTTAAAAAAGGTGTTATCGGCTCAGAAAGATGGAGTGAAAAGATGCGCAATACCATCAAGCGCAATCTTGGAATCAGTCTTTATGATATTTACGGTCTTACAGAAATTTACGGACCTGGTATCGGTATTAGCTGTGATGAAAACAACGGCATGCATTACTGGGATGATTTCGTTTATATTGAAATTATTGATCCTGAAACTGGCAAGCGTGTTGAAGATGGTCAAAGTGGTGAAATCGTTATCACTACTCTAGTAAAAGAAGGAGCACCTCTTTTACGTTTCAGAACACACGATCTGTCAAGAATTATCCCTGGTGACTGTCCTTGCGGATGCAAGTTCCCAAGACTTGATATCATCACAGGAAGAAGTGATGATATGTTCAAGATCCACGGTGTTAACCTCTTCCCAAGTCAGATTGAATCTATTCTTGGTATGGTTGATGGTATCGGCTCTGAATACAGAATCATTCTTGCAAGAGATGTTGAAACTCACAAGGATGTTCTTCATATCAGTGTTGAGGCTGAAGGTCGTGTTGATTTTGCAGAGTCTGCAAAGACACTTTCTAAACTTGCAAAATCAAAACTTGGTGTAACACCTAAGTTTGCAGTTGTTCCTATCGGAACATTATCAAGAAGCGAAAAGAAGACAAAGCGAGTTGAAGATCAGCGTGATCTTTAACAGACAAGACCTTCCACTCTCTTGTGGAAGGTTTTTTCCTATCTGTTTTTTAGAATATCTCTGTAATCACCAACAGAAATCCCCATATATCCTTTAAATACAGTGCACATATGACTTTGTGAGGCAAAACCAAGCTCGTATGCTATTTCAACATCTGATGATTCTTTTTCCAGTTCTTTTTTAGCTTCTCTAAGCCTGCACTGAATAAGATACTGC
>NZ_JBGVMC010000074.1:0-5689 GCF_045124615.1 Succinivibrio sp. | reverse complement strand
CGCTTCTTCAGAAAGTCCTTCTATAATCTGTGCTAAGTACTTCTTTTTTACACTTAAAAAATCCGATACTTCCACTGCATTCTTGCAGTTACAACACCATGCTATTACTATGGCGAACAATGCTGGTAGCAAAGGAAATTTTACTTTTGACTGCTGTCTGTAGTCTGTAACTTTTATTTGTTTCATGAGTGAACTTACTGTCTCTTTTACTGAAGCTGTTGACATAATGTACCTTTATTTTGCCTAAACTTTCAGTATTTGATCAGATTATTTCTATGTTCACAAACAAAATTGCAATACAGTGATCCTCAGCTCACAGTTATTCTGGATTTTTTTTATTGCTTTGATCCTTGTATCACATTAAGATTTTTATTAAATTCATGCGTACGCCCTGATTAATATATTAGTCGAGTCAAAATTAAAAAAACTAATGCTTTACTTTATCAAAATTGTGATCGCATTGTGATCGCAATTTTGTGATCTCTTTATGCGATCACAAATATAAATAGTGCACAAAGCATCAAAAAATATCATTTAGAACAAAATAAAGAAATTACATGATCAATCAATTAACTAATTGATACTTTTTGTAACTTTTGAGAATTAAAAGGTGTGATTTTTGATTTGGTGGTGCGGGAGAAGGGACTCGAACCCTTACACCGAAGGCGCCAGAACCTAAATCTGGTGCGTCTACCAATTTCGCCACTCCCGCAAAAGCTAACTTCGAATCAGATGGGGTGGCTAAAGGGGCTCGAACCCTTGACAACCGGAATCACAATCCGGGACTCTACCAACTGAGCTATAGCCACCATCGAAGCTATCATTGAATCGTATTACTGGCGCGTCCTAGAGGAGTCGAACCTCTGACCCACAGCTTAGAAGGCTGTTGCTCTATCCAACTGAGCTAAGGACGCAAGCTATGGTTAGGATCTAACCGAATATGCTACACAGTATTAGTGGAGCGATTCAACGGAGATGTATGATACAAGAGGAATCTATAATCGTCAATCTTTTTTTTAGGTTTTAAGCATATTTTTTTATTTTTTCTTTATTTAATTTTTCATTATTTTTTACAAATCGCATATATATCGACTTTTCATTTCTAACAAAATTAAGCCACTTTATTTGAAGTCTGATAAAATTGTAAAAAATTTTTTTAGGTGATAAAAATGTTATTAGGTATACCTTTTTCTGAACTTGTAATCACACTTATCTCATTACTACTCTGTGGCGTTATTGCAGGCTTTCTTGCAGGACTTTTAGGCGTTGGTGGAGGAATTATCTTTGTTCCTTGCTTCTACATCCTATTTACTGTTTTCTTTCATATTGATCCTAATATTGCAATTGTTGTTGCTACAGGAACATCTCTTCTTTGCATGATTCCGACATCTATTTCTGCAGCGCGCTCACAGTATAAAAAAGGTAATACAGATCTTGCAGTAATAAAGGCATGGTCTGTATTCATGCTGTTAGGTGTGCTTGTAGGTATCATGGTTTCAAAGTTTTTCGGAGGTGCTTGGCTTACACTGCTATTCGGTTCAATAATGATCCTAAACTCTCTGAATACCATTTTCAGAGCAAAGGCAAAACCAGCTTTTGAATCATTACCAGGTAAATTCGGACAGGGAATAATTGCTTTTTGTATTGCCTGCTTCTCATCAATGCTTGGTATTGGTGGTGGAACACTTACAGTACCGGTTTTAAATGCCTGTTCTGTTGAGCCACATAAATCAATTGGAACCTCTTCTGCAGTATCACTATTTGTATGCGTTCCAGGTGCAATTTTGATGCTACTTACTAACACAACTCCTGAACATGCACCTATTGGCACATTTGGTCTTGTAAATGTGTTAGCAGCTGCATGCGTAATACCTGTTTCATACCTTTGTGCACCTCTTGGGGTAAGCGTGGGCAAAGGCATTAAACCTGTTACATTAAAGAGAATTTTTGCAGTTGCTTTATTCATAATCAGTACAAGAATGCTTTATTCAGGATTAAGCTATTACTTATAGGATAAAAATCGTATACAATTGCACCATTATTTTTTTTAACGGAGAAATATAGCTCATGACAGCAAAGATCATCGATGGAAAAGCTATCGCAAAAGACCTGAGAACTGAATTAAAATCAGTAGTAGATGAAAATGTTGCTAAAGGCAACCGCAGACCAGGTCTTGCAGTTGTGCTTGTCGGTTCTGATCCAGCATCACAGGTTTATGTTAGAAACAAGAGAAGAGCATGTGAAGAAGTTGGTATCAAGTCATTTGCATATGATTTAGATGAGAATACAACTCAAGAGCAGTTAGATAAACTTATTGATGATCTGAACAATAATCCAGAGGTTGACGGAATTCTCGTACAGTTCCCTCTACCATCTCATCTTGATGAGTCATCTGTTGTTGAGCGTATCAGTGCAAGCAAGGACGTTGATGGTTTCCATCCATACAACGTTGGTCGTCTTGTACAGAGAATTCCATACATCTGTGCATGTACACCTCACGGTGTAATGACACTTCTACACAAGACACTAGGTAATGATCTAAAAGGCCTTAATGCTGTTGTTGTTGGTGCATCAAACATCGTTGGTCGCCCTATGGCTTTAGAATTACTTTTAGCTGGCTGTACAACCACAGTAACCCATAGATTCTCAAAGCCTGAAGAGCAAAAAGAGCTTATCTCAAAGGCAGATATTCTTGTTGTAGCTGTAGGTAAGGCAAAGTTTTTAGACGGTAACCTTGTAAAAGAAGGTGCAACAGTTATTGATGTAGGTATTAACCGTCTTGAAGATGGCTCTTTATGTGGTGACGTTGATTTTGAAAACGCATCAAAGAAAGCAGCTTACATCACTCCAGTTCCTGGTGGTGTAGGTCCTATGACAATTGCAACTTTAATGCAGAACACTGTAACTGCATACTTAAGCCACATCTAACATACAAAAAAAAGGATCCATTTTATTGGATCCTCTTTTATATGCCTGAGTTCTCTCAGGCATTTTTATTTGGATTTCATTAAATCAGGCTGTCTAGATTGTCCATCTTAACATCTGGATTTACGTCTGCTGAGTAATCTACACCAGGAACCTCAAAGCCGAATAACTGTAAGAACTGCTTCTTGTAGTCAGCATAGTCTGAAAGTTCAAACAGATTCTCTGTTGTAACCTTAGGCCATAATTCCTTGCACTTACCCTGTACTGAGTCACGTAATTCCCATGAATCCATACGGATACGATTCATATCGTCGATTTCAACAGTCTTTGAGTAAATTTCCTTGAACATTCTGTAAATATGCTCAATTACTGACTCATAAATGCCCTGCTCTCTCATTACCTTGAAGCAAAGAGAAATATATAAAGGCATTACAGGAATTGCAGATGAAGCCTGTGTTACAACACTCTTTAATACAGCAACTTTAGCCTCACCGTTAACAGAAGCTAAACGCTCGTTATTAGCCTTAGCAGCTCTGTCTAAGTCTTCTTTAGCCTTACCTAAAGCACCGTGCCAGTAGATTGGCCATGTAATTTCAGTACCGATATAGCTGTATGCAACTGTCTTACAGCCGTTAGCAAGAACACCAGCATTCTTAAGAGCCTCAATCCAAAGCTCCCAATCCTGACCGCCCATTACCTTAACTGTGTTATCAATTTCTTCTTGTGTTGCTGGCTCTAAAGAAGCGGTAATGATTTCATTCTTGTTTGTATCAATTGCAGTTGAAGTATAGGTCTGACCGATTGGCTTTAATGATGATCTTACAACTTCACCTGTTTCTGGCATCTTGCGAACAGGAGCTGCAAGAGAATATACAACCATATCGACCTGGCCTAGATCCTCTTTGATAATCTCAATAACCTTATCACGGCACTCATTTGAGAATGCATCAGCATTAACATTGCGTGCATATAGGCCAGCTTCTTTTGCATACTTTGTAAATGCACAGGTGTTGTACCAGCCAGCTGAACCTGGACGCTTTTCTGAACCAGGCTTTTCAAAGAACACGCCTAAAGTAGCAGCACCAGAACCAAAAGCTGCACTGATACGTGAAGCAAGACCATAACCGGTTGATGCACCTATAACCAGAACCTTCTTTGGACCGTTTGCTACGGCACCACCTTTTTTTACAAGATTAATCTGCTCTAATACATTTGCATCACAACCAGTAGGATGAGTTGTTACGCAGATAAAACCACGAGCTTTTGGTTCAATAATCATTCAATATCTCCTCTTGCACATTGTGCGATGTTTTTTTCTGATGTGTGATTTTATCAGATTTTAGAACATATAGAATAGATTGCTTTTAACATTTGCAAGATTGCATATCAGAAATTTTGATAATTAAATTGTTTGAGAACTATCCTTAATTTTTGAACTTTGTCATCAATAATTAAATCATTGCTATTTATTTGAGCGTATAATCTTAGTTTCGACACAAAAATGAAAAGTAATTAAACAAACAGTTAAAAAAAATGAACAAGTTTATAAAAATATTAACCTTATTATCTTCCTTATATGCTGCTCAGACTTTCGCAATTGCAGCAAATCCAAATCCGATTCCAGGCTCTCAGATAGGCGTTGCCTACTTAAGACCAAATGACAACAAAATATATGGTCAAAACTTCGATACCTATATGCATCCAGCATCTACTCTCAAGGTAGTTACAGGCCTGAGTGCAATTTTATATCTTGGTCATGACTATACATACAAAACAAATCTTGAGGTTTCATCAGGATCATTAGACTCTAAAGGAAAACTGTCTGTTGATAAAAACGGTGTTCTCAAAGGTAACGTTCTTATTAGATTTGCAGGCGATCCTAGCTTTACAGGAAACAATTACAGAACTTTGCTTAGAAATCTTAAAAATGCAAATGTTTCAAAAATTGCAGGTGATGTAATTATTGATGTTTCAAGATTTGCAGGTCTTTCAAAGGGAAACGGCTGGTCATGGGATGATGCTCCTATATGTTTTACAGCACCTGCTGGAGCTGCAATCATCAACAGAAACTGCGTTTTTGCTCAGCTAAAACCAAACGGTCTTGGACATGTGGCTACTCCTGTTGTATCAGCTTCAAATCCAATCACTATCACGTCAGATGCAGTCGGTGTCGAGCAAAGAAAATACGGTGGCAACTGCGAACTTCAGGCTGATTTATTCCAGAAAAATCAGTATCACATCACAGGATGTGTACCTGTTTTAGCTAACAACAAGCCATGGCCACTGTCACTTGCTGTAACAGATCCTGATCAGTGGGCTGTAGATTGGACTGCTTATTTGTTAAAAGAGCTAAATATTAAATATGCAGATATCAAGATTGCTCACTCAAGACAGGATGGCTATAGCACTTATGCAATGATTGAATCAAAACCATTAAGTGAACTTACAAAGTATATGCTGTACAAGTCAAACAACCTGTATGCAGATGCAATTGCAAAAACAGTGGCATATGAGTATTACAAACTGCCTGCAACCTATGGTAGAACCAGCCAGGCAATAAGATCAATTCTAAGCAAATATGCTTCTATTAATCTTGGTAACACATATATGGTTGACGGTAACGGTCTGTCTCCACATAATCTTGTAACACCACACAAGATGCTTGAAATTCTTCAGTTTATCAATCTGAATGATGACAAGATTGAATTTATAAAGCTCCTGCCTGTAGCTGATGAATCAGGTACACTTCACTGGAGAGGATCTA
>NZ_JBGVMC010000073.1:0-2627 GCF_045124615.1 Succinivibrio sp. | reverse complement strand
ATATATCAAACCATCTCTTGTTATATGTGTAATCATGCTGCTTTTAAATATTCCATTTAACTATATTTTCATTTTCGGAAAATTTGGAATACCTGCTTTTGGCGGTGTCGGATGTGGAATAACCAGCTGTGTCATTAACTTTATTGCTGCAATAATGTTCTATGTCTATATGAAAAAATCAGCACTTATGCACGATTACTTTGTAAATTATCATTTCACTTTTGATTTTGCCTTTATAAAGAAATTTGTAAAGCTCTGCATTCCAATTGGCGTTTCAAGAACAATGGAAGTTGCCTGTTTTTCACTTGCATCAGTAATTATCGCTTCATTTGGACCTACAATTGTTGCAGCTCATTCTATCTGCATCAATATTTCAAGTCTTGTGTTCATGATACCATTCTCTCTTTGCCTTACAGCAACTATAAGAACTGCTTATGCAATGGGTGAAAAAAGTTTTGAAAAGGCTCTGGTTAGCGTAAAGAGTGTCTGTTTTTTAAATATCACTCTTCTTTTAATCTATATGAGCACTACATTCTTTTTCAGAGAGTTTTTTGCTTCTTTATATACAAACGATCCGTATGTGATTGACCTTGCCTCATCACTGCTTATAATCAACTGCATATTTATGCTTCCTGACAGTTTTCAGATCGTGTTTATGGGGGTTGTGCAAGGATTTAAGGATTCAAAAACTGTATTCTTAACTACTCTTTTTGCATACTGGATGATAGGTCTTCCACTTTCATATACTCTATCTCACGGTACCTTTATGGAGCCTTTAAAAGCTCATGGTATCTGGATTTCTTTTACAGTAACTTTGCTTATCTGTTCAATTATATATGCTCTAAGAGTAAGTTATATATTCAGACACAAAGCACTGCCAAAACTACTTTTAGAATCATAAAAAAATGCCCCAGCAGTTTATGTTGGGGCGACCTCATATGAGAGCTTAACTTTTAAATAGCTTCTTCATTTTCTTCACTGGTTCTGATTCTGATAACTCTCTGTACATCTGATACGAAGATCTTACCATCACCAATCTTACCTGTATGAGCTGCATCAATGATTGCCTGAATTGACTTTTCCTCATCCTCATCTGCAACAACAATTTCTAGTTTGCACTTTGGAAGGAAATCTACAACATACTCAGCACCACGATATAACTCTGTATGACCTTTCTGTCTGCCAAAACCTTTTACATCTGATACTGTCATACCTGAGATGCCTACAGATGCTAAAGCTTCACGAACATCATCCACTTTAAAAGGTTTGATAATTGCAACGATTCTTTTCATAATATCCACTCCTTCGATTATAAGTTGTAACCACGCTCGCCGTGAGATGCAAGGTCAAGACCTTCTGACTCTTCATCAGTGCTTACTCTTAGACCAACTAGAACCTTAGCAAGCTTGAAGGCGATTACTGATACTACGAATGACCATACTATTGCTATTAATAAGGATACTGTCTGACCGTAAACCTGACCTGCAATGGAAGTCCATTCACCCTTGAAACCTGTACCACCTAATGATGGGTCACAGAATACACCAGTTAAGATACCACCAACGATAGCACCGATACCATGAACACCAAATACGTCCATTGAATCGTCAATCTTGGTTAATCTCTTAAAGCCGTGAACACCCCATAAGCAAGCTAATGCTGCAATAAAGCCGATTACGATTGCACCCATAGGACCTACGAAAGCACATGCAGGAGTGATAGCAACTAAACCTGCTAATACACCAGATGCTGTACCTAAGGTTGATGGCTTCTTGAAGATGATCCACTCAGCTGCCATCCAGGTTAATGCTGCAGTTGCTGGGCATAATACTGTGTTGATGAATGCAAGTGATGATACACCGTCAGCAACTAACTCTGAACCTGCGTTGAAACCTAACCAGCCAATCCATAGTAAGCAAGCACCTACGTATGTTAAGCCAAGGTTATGAGGAGCCATTGCAACACGACCTAAATCATGACGACGACCTAGGATATATGCACCAGTTAAACCACATACAGCAGCATTTACGTGAACAACGGTACCACCTGCAAAGTCATATGACATGAAGGTTGAATCGATGAAACCACCGCCCCAAACCTGATGAGCTAAAGGAGCATATGACAGTACGATCCAGATACCAACAGCTAATAGTAAAGCTGAGAACTTGATACGGCCTGGAGTTGCACCAATGATAAGACATGCAGAAATTGCACAGAATGCACCCTGGAAAATTACCCATGTGTACTCAGATAAGGTACCTGATAGAGAATCTAATGTGATGCCATTTAAGAACATAGTGCCAAAGCCACCGAAGAAAGCACCTAAAGCGCCATCTGTTGGGCCAAAAGCAAAACTATAGCCTATGATTACCCATAAAATAACAGCAAGACAGAATACAGCCAGTGTCTGCTCTATTGTTGACAGAACATTCTTTGAACGTGCAAGACCGCCATAGAACAGACCGATACCAGGAATTGACATTAAAAGAACGAGCATTGCTGACATCAGAATAAATCCGTTGTCTGCTCTATCTAGTACTGCTGGTGCCTCATCAGCAAATGCTGAAGTTGCAGTCAGTGCCATTGCAGCTATTGCACTTTTACAAACTTTCATAAATATATCTCCT
>NZ_JBGVMC010000072.1:0-4859 GCF_045124615.1 Succinivibrio sp. | reverse complement strand
GTACAAGACACTAAAAATGAGCATTAAACCTAGATTTAATGCCGTATGAGCACAGATAAAAGTAAACAAAAGTTTGAAACCTGTAAAAAATTATGCGAATACTAAAAAAAAATCTTGACCTACACACTTTCTCTATATAGTTGTTACTACTTAATCGCTGATGAGACCTCCACGGGTAAGTACGCTAACTTTCCTCTCATGCACCCACCTCATTTACTACGCAGACTTTAACGGTCGGACTTTGGATTTCTGTTTCCTTTGCAACATCATCCGTCTGCTAAGCCTTGTATGAGGTTTCTATCCGTTGGGTCGAGATTTTGCTAGATCTTCTTTCAGCCTACATCTCACGATGTACACCTTGATTTTCGCTATGATCTTGGCTCCGCACCTGATCTCAGGACTTGCACCTGTTAGCTAACGTACATGCCGTGCACACAAAGAAAACCTCCGCCTTTGGGGCAGAGGTTTGGATACAACATGAATTGTATAAATTAACGCTTTGAGTACTGTGGACGCTTACGAGCTTTGTGAAGACCAACCTTCTTACGCTCTACAGCACGAGCATCACGAGTTACGAAGCCAGCCTTACGTAATGCAGGACGGAATGACTCATCATACTCAATTAAAGCTCTGGTAATACCGTGACGGATAGCGCCAGCCTGACCAGAAATACCACCACCAGAAACAGTGATGTATAAGTCAAACTTGTCACCAACCTCTAAAAGCTCTAAAGGCTGAGCTACAACCATACGTGATGTAGGACGGCCAAAGTACTGCTCTAAGGTCTTACCGTTGATCTCTAACTTACCTGTACCCTGCTTTAAGAAAACACGAGCAGTTGCGTCTTTACGACGGCCGGTACCATAATACTGATTTGCTGCCATTTGCTATTGCTCCTTAAAACTTGATAACCTGAGGCTGCTGAGCTGCATGATTATGAGTCTCACCAGCATATACCTTTAGCTTACGGAACATAGCACGACCTAGAGGTCCCTTTGGAAGCATGCCACGAACAGCCTTCTCGATTACGTCTTCTGGCTTACGAGCAAGAAGCTTCTCGAATGACTCTTCCTTGATGCCACCTGGGTAACCAGTGTGGTGGTAATACTTCTTATCAGAAGCCTTGTTACCAGTTACCTTTACCTTTGAAGCATTGATAACGATAACATAATCACCAGTATCCATGAATGGAGTGTACTCTGGCTTGTGCTTACCACGTAGACGTGTAGCAATCTCAGTAGCTAAACGACCTAAAGTTAGGTCAGTAGCGTCAATTAGTAACCAATCTCTCTTAATAGTAGATGGTGTTGCAACGAAAGTTTTCATTAAAAAACCCTTAATTTAGTAAGGAATAAATCCTTATAAAACATACAGATCAAAACTGATCTGCTCTCTTTCCAAACAGACTGATTCAGTCTGCAACAAGAAACTAGGGTGGGAAACCTGTTCCTCGTTTAGAGGGGCAATGCGGTATTTTAAACAAAAAACAGATTTGTTTCAAACTTTTTTTAAACCTAAATTGAGTATTTATTTCAACTTTATAAAAAAGTCTGAATTATGAATTAAGGAGGCTATTTATTTGCATCAACTTGATTGGTTATTTTGCTCCATTAAGATATAAATTTTCCTCTAAGACAAACAGAATTTATGGATAAATCATCATTAAGGACAATAAAATCCGCCCTCTTTGAAAGATCAATTGATCCTACCTTATCAAATATTCCAAGTTTTACAGCAGGACTTTTAGTACAGGCAATAAGAGCATCTTCAATTTTTACTTTTGCTGTTTTAACTGTATGAATAAAACAGTCATATAAGGTAGATACAGATCCTGCAATTGTTCCATCTTTGAGTCTTGCAACATGATCCTTTACAAAGACAGCCTGACCACCTAAAGCATACTCTCCATCTTCAAGACCAGCAGCCATCATTGAATCTGAAATCATTATGAGTCTGTCAGTAAACAGATTAAACATCATTCTTATAACAGCATCATGAATATGAGTTCCATCGCATATGAGTTCAGCATAGACATTACCACTGTCAAATGCTGCTAGAACTGGACCTGGAGCTCTGTGATTTATTGGTGGCATTGCATTGAAAGAATGGGTAAGCTCAGATACACCTAAATCCATTGACTCAAGAGCAGTCTTATAATCACAAGAAGAATGTCCAAGACTTAAATTGTATCTACTTTTATACTTTTTAATAAAATCCATTGCACCATCTAATTCAGGTGCAATTACAACAGTTCTGACAAGCCCGCCACTTGCTGCATCAAGATCGTCTATAAACTTTTCGTCCGGTTTTAAAATACACTCTATCTTCTGTGCTCCGGCTTTATTTTCGCTGATAAAAGGGCCTTCTACATATATCCCCTCAAAAGACGACTCATTCTCTGAACATTTAAAGTTCTTAGCATTTGAAAAAGCACAGATTAACTCTTCTTTTGATACTGTCATGGAAGCAGGAGTAAAGGAGGTAACTCCATTCTTGGCAAGAAAGGTTGCTATTTTTGACAGTGAGTCAAGATTTGCATCTAAAAAATCAGCTCCACAGGCTCCATGAAGATGCATATCAATAAATCCAGGAACAATAAATTTTCCTTTTAGATCTATTACAATGTCATCCGATGATATATCAGAAAACTGCGTTTTATTTGTGAACACTGTTCGAGAATCAAAACACTTTGTTTGTGTATCAAATACCTTGGCATTGATTATCTTCATAAAAAACCTGAATAAATAAAAGGTGCTGTTTATCCGATTTTAAGGCCAAAAGCTCAATTAATGATATAACTGAGTTCATATTTTTAATATCTAAAAATCAAAAAGTTACGCTTTTATACGATAATATATAAGAGTGGCACTGTTTTTTCTTTGAAATTTAATGCTGATTTCATTAAATATTTTATTTGTCTAGAAAAAAAAGACTTTTAACTGTAAAAAAGGTTTTATCTATGAACGAGTACTCAGCAACTCTACTCATGTTTCTCTTGGGCTTTGCAGCAGGAGCATTGGTCTGCTACCTTATTCTTGCTCGTATATATAAACACAGAAAAGTCAAAGATGAGCTATTAAAAACAAAAAGAAAAGCAGTTAAGGCTCAGCGTACACTAGACAGATTTGTAAAAACATCTTTAGATCTGTTTTCCGAATTAGATGAAGTTCATCGTCAGTATGCAACTTTCTTAAAGGACAGCATTGAACATATTTCACCAAAAGATCTAGATAATTATCCAAGCATAAACAAGTCAATTCAAGGAAATGGCTTATATAAGCCATTCACTAATATTTCAGAAGAAATTACACAAAAAAATTCTGAAAAAAATGAAACTTTAGACGAAATTCCGACTCCAAATGTATTGAAGTCTCCAGAAATTCCAGTACCAAATGAAATTTCTCAGATTTTAAAACAAGAAAATAAAGCTCCTGAAGATGAAGAAAATCAGGAGCCAATGATAAAACTATAATAAACCTTGGAGTTAGATTTAATGATAAAAACAATGAAAAAGGCTTTTGCGGTTTATGCATTAGGTGTTGCAGCTCTTTGCGTTACAGGCCAGGCTTCAGCTACCACAGTAGTTGAAGGTCTTGCAGCAGAAGGCAAGCTTCCTTCCTTAGCTCCTATGCTCAAAACAGTACTGCCAGGAGTTGTTAATATATCCGTTAAAGGCAAAAAGGACGTACAGGGATTTGCAATTCCTGATGAATTTCGTTTCATGTTTCCTGGAATGGGAGACGCTTTTGGCTCAGCTCCTCAAAAAAGAGATTTCCAGGCTTTAGGTTCTGGTGTAATCATAAACGCTAAAGATGGACTTGTAGTAACAAACCATCATGTTGTTGCAGATGCAACCGAAATCAAGGTTCAGCTATCAGACACAAGAGAATACGATGCTACCTTGGTAGGCTCAGATCCTCATACCGATCTTGCTTTACTAAAATTAAAGAACTTCAAAAAACTAACACAGATTACTTTGTCAGACTCAGATAAGCTTGAAGTTGGCGATTTTGCTGTTGCTGTTGGTAATCCATACGGTCTTGGTCAGACTGTAACATCAGGTATTATTTCAGCACTTGGTAGAAGTGGTCTGAATATCGAAAATATTGAAAACTTTATCCAGACTGATGCTGCTATCAATTCAGGTAACTCTGGTGGTGCTCTTGTAAATCTTAAAGGTGAGCTTATCGGTATCAATACCGCAATTATGGCTCCATCTGGCGGTAACATCGGCATCGGATTTGCAATCCCTTCTAATATGGTGAAGACTGTAACCGAGCAGCTTTTAAAGTATGGTGAAGTTAAAAGAGGAATGCTCGGTGTTCAGGGCACTCAGTTAAATGCTGATCTAGCAGAAAGCTTTGGTTATGAGGAAAACTCAGGCGCCTTTGTTAATGAAGTTATCAAGGGATCTGGTGCTGATAAGGCTGGCATTAAATCTGGTGATATCATTACAGCAATCAATGGTAAGAAGATTACCACTTTCGGACAGCTTCGTGCAGAGGTTGCAACACAGCGTGCTGGCACAAAAGTAAAGCTGACTGTTTTCAGAGACGGAAAGAGTCTTGATATCGATGTTGTGCTTTCAGACAGTTCTTTTGGTACAACAGCATCAAAAGAAGAGACTAAGCAGATCTCTCCTGCTTTTGACGGTGCAACTTTAACAAATGCTAAAAATGGCGGTGTTGAGGTTACTGATGTAGCTCAGGGTTCTATGGCTGCAAGATTCGGTCTTAGAAAGGGAGATATTATTACCGGTGTAAACCGTTCTGATGTAAAAACCATAAATGATCTGAAAAAGAGCCTTGAAAAGGTTAAAGGCAGAATCTCTGCTATCAGAATCAACAGAAATGGTGGAA
>NZ_JBGVMC010000071.1:0-3764 GCF_045124615.1 Succinivibrio sp. | reverse complement strand
GGCGGTCTAGCTGTTTTATACGGTAACTTAGCTGAAAACGGCTGTATCGTTAAGACTGCGGGTGTTGATTCTTCCATCCTTAAATTTGTTGGCCCAGCAAGAATCTTTGAAAGCCAGGAAGCTGGTGTAGAAGGTATTCTTGGTGGCAAAGTTAAAGAAGGTGATGTTGTTATTATTCGTTATGAAGGCCCACGTGGTGGTCCTGGCATGCAGGAGATGTTATATCCAACATCATATATTAAGTCTGTAGGTCTTGGAAAGAAATGTGCTCTTGTAACTGATGGTCGTTTCTCAGGCGGTTCATCAGGTCTATCAATCGGTCACGTATCTCCAGAAGCTGCTAACGGCGGTAACATAGGTCTTCTTGAAGAAAATGACATCATCAAGATTGATATTCCTAACAGAACAATTTCTATGGATGTTTCTGATGAAGAGTTAGCTGCAAGACGAGCAAAGATGGAGTCACGTGGCAACAAGGCATGGCAGCCAGAGAACAGAGACAGAGATATCACCTTTGCACTTAAGGCTTATGCAAAGCTTGCATCAAGTGCTGATAAGGGTGGTGTTCGTGATAGAAGCAAGCTAGAGGGCCTATAATATGTCAGGTGATAAGCAGCTAGATGCTCAGGGGTATCTTAAAAAGATACTACTTGCAAGAATATACGATCTTGTAAAAGTTACACCTTTACAGAAGCTGGATAATTTATCTTCACGTCTTGGTGTGAATGTAATGCTAAAAAGAGAGGATTATCAGAAGATCCACTCATTTAAGTTACGTGGTGCTTACCATAAGATTAAGAATCTAGATGACGCTGCTCTAAAGGCTGGTATTATTACTGCATCAGCAGGTAACCACGCACAGGGTGTAGCACTTTCAGCAAAGCAGTTAGGTATTAAGGCAACAATTGTAATGCCTACTACAACACCTGATCTAAAGATTGATGCTGTACGTAATTATGGTGCTGAAGTTGTTCTTTATGGCGACAGCTTTAATGAATCATACGACTATGCACAGCAGTGCGCAAAGAAGAAGGGATTAACCATGATCCCTCCTTATGATGATCCTGATGTAATTGCAGGTCAGGGAACAATTGCACACGAAATCATCGGCCAGTGTGACAGCATCGATACTATCTATGTTCAGATTGGTGGTGGCGGTCTTGCTGCAGGTATTGCTGTTTACATTAAATCATTACTTCCTCATATTAAAGTAATCGGTGTTGAATCTGAAGGTTCAGCTTGTATGAAGGCAGCTCTAAAGGCTGGTAAACCAGTTGATATCGGCTATGTATCTCATTTTGCTGATGGTGTTGCAGTAAGTAAGGCTGGAACTGAAACATTCAGAGTTTTAAGTAAATATCTTGATGACATTGTTACCTGTTCAAATGATGAAATCTGTGCAGCAATGAAAGATATTTTTGATGATACCAGAGCAATTGCTGAACCATCAGGTGCACTTTCATTAGCTGGTTTAAAGAAGTACGTTAGAGAAAATAACATTAAGTCTGGCAATCATATAGCAATTCTGTCAGGTGCAAATGTTAAGTTCCATACTCTTCGTATGGTTGCAGAGCGTTGTGATGTCGGTGAGATGTCAGAAGGTATTCTTTCTGTTGAAATCCCTGAAAAGATCGGTGCATTCCTTGATTTTACCAAGGCAATCGGATCAAGAGCTGTTACAGAGTTCAGCTACCGTTATAACAGTTCACAGGGTGCAAGAGTATTTGCATCAGTGGAACTTACTGATGGAAAGAAGGAATTAAACGAGATTTGCAAGTCATTAAAGAAGAGTGGTTATCTTGTAACCGATCTTACGGATGATGTTCTTGCAAAGGATCATTTAAGATACATGGTAGGCGGTCATCCTGCAGCAAACTTAAATGAAAGATTGTTCCTATTTGAGTTCCCATCAACTGCTAATGCATTGGTAAGATTCTTAGAAACACTTGGTAATGCTTATAACATTACACTGTTCCACTTCCGTATTACAGGTTTAGAGTTCTGCTCTGTACTTTGTGGTCTGGATGTGACAGGAAAAGAAGAAGGTGTTAATGACTTCATCAAGGCTGTTGGTTACCCTGTAGAAGAAGTTACATCTAATACTGCATATCAGCAATTGATCAAGTAATGAAAGGATTATTAGTATCTTTATTGCTTTGCTCTCTGTCTTTTGCTTCTCTAGCAAAAGATGGAGAGTTCAGTGAGTTTGTAAAAGATAATTCTGTTTTTTATGAGAATCAGGATGGCACAGCTTCTGCCTCTTTAAGCATACTTGCTCCAATAGCTAATCTTTCAACAACAAAAGAATATGCTCAGTATGTAATGGATTCTTATAGAGGATGGAATCTCAATGCAGTAATTCAGCATCAGGGATTCTCTTTCAGATTTGTTGATAACGCTCCATGTGTTGGTCTTGTAACATACTTTGATGGCAGATCATATCTTTTCTTTAAGGCCTGTGGAAATATCAAAAAGGACAGTTTAAAAGAGCTTTATAAAAAGGCTAATGAAAAACTGAAGATTTCTGATATTTTAAAGAAACAGTCCAAAACAAACATGTACTAAAAAATGAGGAGATTTTAAATCTCCTCATCTTTTCCGTATTATTCTCAGTTTTAAGAAATTACTTCAATGCCAGAGCTCTATTGTCTGTTAGAACAGCATTAACTTTAGCATACCATTCAGCTGCTTCGGTATAATTCTGTAGGTTAGACTGAATAGAGCCTAGTTTTAAGTAAATATCGCAAGAAGGCTCAATAGATAGAGCTTGCTTGTAATCTTCGTATGCTTCTTTTAGAAGTCCAGATTTAAACTCAAGGTTTGCCATGGCTTTAAGTAAAGGCAGGTTAACCTGTGTTGTGATTACATTTTTAGATGCATATTTCTTTAATGCAACTAATACCTCAGGAATTGCAATTTCCCAGTTTGAAATGCTGTTTAAGAAATCTCTATCAGGCTCTTTTTTCAGAATTGAAAGACTTAACTGGCAAGCCTTGTTTACATCGCCTAACTGAATAAGCTTATAAACAAATGATCCCATGATTCTTGCATCTTTTTTATCAGTTTTTGAAAGTTTCTTCATAAGATCGTCTATACCAGTCAGATCGTTTACGGAACGAAGTTCACTTTCAATATACTTAAGATAGAAATCACGGGCTTCAGTATCGCTAATTACCTTGTATTTAAGTAAACTAGGTGTGATTTCAACGATATTAGACAGTTTATTAAGTTTCTTGTAGCACTTTAAGTAGAGTTTATATACAAAGGCATTTTTTACAGAGCCCTTTGTATTATCAAGGCATTCAAGAGCAACTTTAGCATTACCAACATCATAGTTTAATTTTGCACGAACAATATCAGATGCTAATTTTGCCTGTTTTCCTCTTCTCTGTGCTTCGTCTAAAGCCTGACGAGTATAGTCATAAAGTCCAATATGGAAAGCAGCTTGAGCGGCAACTAGCAGTGATTTTTCAGACATTTTCTTGATGTCAGCTGAATGCTTTAACAAAGCAAGTGTATTGTCATACTGTCCTTGTTCAAAAGAAATGATTGCCTCATCTTGCAATGATAGCTTTCTTTTAAAAGAATGTTGTCTGAATGCTGAAAGTGTGTTTTTTGGTATAAGGTATACCTTTTTTACAAAAGTACACAAAAAGTATAGAGCAAAGATACTTGATAAATAAAGAATTATTGCTGTAGTAATAGAAGTCTCAATAACATGAGATGCTGTAGCAATATGTATGTATCCTTGAGAATCGGCTAAA
>NZ_JBGVMC010000070.1:0-1449 GCF_045124615.1 Succinivibrio sp. | reverse complement strand
AATACTTCTCAGGCAAATGCTTTAGACGGTCACAAAGTCAACTACATGGGCAACTTTGCAACCAGAAACGACAATTTTATATTGTCTTATAATGGCTCTATGCTTGGCGAGTGGGATTGGATTGATACATACATCAATGCGGTATGGCTATGTAATGCCCTGCAAGTTCAGCTTATGGCTATGTTTGAAACTGCTAACCGTATTCCATACACAGAGGCAGGATATAGCTTAATTCGTGCAAACTGCAAAGATATTATTGAACGTGCTTTAAATAACGGTGTTATTGATGTGGGCGTTAATATGTCAAATGCTCAAAAGGCAGAATTAACACGTCTGTTAGGTGCTGATTATTCACAAGAGATCTATACAAATGGTTATTTCCTGCAGATTGTAGATGCAACCGCATCAATCAGACAGCAGAGAAAGACACCATCAATGAACCTTGTATATACTTATGGCGGATCAGTACATAAGCTAGTTGTACCTGCAACCGCAGTAGTTTAAGTTTTAATTTGACGGTGCATATAGATAATATATGCACCATGTTAAAAACAGATTAAAGAGGATTAAAAAAAATGGCAGTCGGAAATATTACAGATGCAGATGCAATTATTATTCTAACCGTTGATAATTTATATCCTAGCGGAGTTCAGATTCAGGGGTTTTCTACTGATACCGCTTGGACTGCAGGAGATGCAACAATTGCAGAGGCTAGAATGGGCGTTGATGGTAAATTAAGCGCAGGCTATACACCATCACCAAGAACAATTAACCTATCACTGGAGGCAAGCTCACCATCACTTGAAGTAATGCGTAACATTATTTCAACCTCACAAATGACTAAAGGTGTATTCACCTGTTCTATGCAGATCACTATACCAGCACAGGGCAAAGAATATAAGCTATCTAACGGTGTTTTACAGGTCGGTCACGATATATCAGATGGTAAGAAAGTGCTTGATCCTAGCCAGTTCACTTTCATTTTTGAGAGTTGCAAACCATCATCTATTTAATAGATGAATTTTGTTTAACATACGCAAATCAAGGCTATTAAGTAAATCAATATACAAAATATATCTGATTCTACTTAATAGCCTTTTTTTAGGCTAAAATATAGATAGGGTTAAAAATTAACCTCGTTTTATTCGCTCTAAGAACGTATGCTTAGAGTGCTTTTTCAATCATAGGACAAACAAAAATGAGAAAAAACAAAAATATAACTATTGTAGATAACGGAAACGAGATTAAATTCAAAATCACTGCTTTAAGTGCCATGCAACAGCAGAGATGGCTTGCAAAGGCATTTACTACACTTGCAGAATGTGGCTTGCTAGAAATGGATGTGTCAAGCCTTGATATTTCTCAGATTGTGAACGCTATTAAGGCAAAGGGTTTAGGCTTTTTGGGGCGTTTAGATTCTGATAAGGTCAACGATCTACTTATTGAGCT
>NZ_JBGVMC010000069.1:0-7236 GCF_045124615.1 Succinivibrio sp. | reverse complement strand
GGTAATGTTCTTTCATGGGCAACCGCTGGTGGTTCAGGTTTCCGTGGTTCACGTAAGTCAACACCTTATGCAGCTCAGATCGCTGCAGAGCGTGCTGGTGAAGCAGCTAAGGAATTTGGTGTTAAGAACTTAGAGGTTTTAGTTAAGGGTCCAGGTCCTGGCCGTGAGTCTTCAATCCGTGCATTAAATGCTCAGGGTTACAAGATCACTAACATCACTGATGTTACCCCAATCCCTCATAATGGTTGTCGCCCTCCTAAGAAGCGTCGCGTATAACCTAAGTTCAAATTCTGGAGAAAGATAAATGGCAAAATATACAGGTCCAGCCCTGAAATTAAGCCGCCGTGAGGGTGTTGACTTATTCTTAAAGTCTGGCGTTCGTGCAATTGACACCAAGTGCAAATTAAACACTGCACCTGGTCAGCATGGTGCAAATCAGCCACGCCTTTCAGATTACGGCATGCAGTTACGTGAGAAGCAGAAGGTTCGTCGTATTTACGGTGTTCTAGAGCGTCAGTTCAGTAACTACTATAAGAAAGCATCAAGAATGAATGGTAACACCGGTGAAAACCTGTTACAGCTTCTTGAGGCTCGTCTTGACAACGTTGTTTACCGTATGGGTTTCGGTTCAACTCGTATGGAAGCTCGTCAGCTTGTTAGCCACAAGGCTATCACTGTTAACGATCGCGTTGTTAATATTCCTTCTTATCAGGTTCAGCCTTCAGATGTGATTGCTGTTCGTGAAAAAGCTAAGAAGCAGCTACGTATCAAGGCAGCTATCGATTTATCAGGTAAGCGCGGTACTAAGCCAACCTGGATCGAAGTTGATCACGATCATATGAAGGGTACTTATAAGAACAATCCAGAACGTTCTGAGCTTCCTGCAGATATTAAGGAACAGCTCATCGTCGAATTGTATTCTAAGTAATAACGGCAACATTGCCAGCACCGCTTTTAAATTGTGGGGTATCTCTAGTGTCTGTTGTTGAACTGCTAAAGCCAAAGCCAGTTGACTATACTGAAATCAGTGCTAATCATGCACATTTAGTGCTTGAGCCTTTAGAGCGTGGTTTCGGCTATACTCTTGGCGTCGCCTTAAGCGGAATTTTACTAAAGACCCTTTCTGGTTCTGCAGTTGATGCATTCCAGATTGCGGGCGTAAAGGATGTTAACAGCTCAAAGGAAGATCTTGTTGAGTCACTGTTTGATGTGGTTATGAATTTAAAATCACTTGCAGTTTCAACAAAGGAACCTTTAAAAGAGCCTGTTTGGTTGACAATTGATAGACGTGGAGAAGGTGAAGTTCACGCTTCTGACATCGTTTGTCCTGAGAATATTTCTTTTGTTGACCCTGAAGCCCGTATATGCACCCTCAAGGGCGCGAAGGCTTCGTTGTCTATGAAACTCCGTATTACTTCTGGACAGGGCTATGTTATGGCAACTTCCGATCTGCACGTTCCTGCAGAGTCTGAAGATGTCATCTTAATTGATGCAAACTACTGTCCAGTACGCAGATATGTGTATGAGGTTGAATCTGCACGTGTTGAGCAGCGTACTGATTTAGACAGATTAGTAATTGATTTAGAAACTGATGGAACTATTGCTCCTGAAGTTGCTTTAATGAATGCATCAAATTTAATCTGCGACAGTATTGTTAATATTGTTGATAAGGATGAGATTAGCGAGCATGTAAGTGCTCCTGTAGCTCCTCCTATGCCAGATCCTGTTTTAATGCAGTTAGTTGACGATTTAGAGTTAACTGTGCGTTCTGCAAACTGCTTAAAGGCGGAGTCAATCATTTACATCGGCGATTTGGTACAGAGAACTGAAGTAGAGCTTCTAAAGACACCTAATTTAGGTAAGAAGTCTTTAAACGAAATTAAGGATGTTCTTGCTCAGAAGGGCTTATCTTTAGGTATGCGTGTGGCAAACTGGCCACCTGCAAGTATCAAAGGTACCAAATAACTAACTGTTTTAGAAGGAATTAAAAATGCGTCATCGTACAAGTGGCCGTCATTTAGGTCGTACAGCTGCACATCGTGCTGCTTTATACCGCAATTTAGCAAAGGCTTTAATCACCTTCGAAGTTATCAAGACCACTTTGCCAAAGGCTAAGGAACTTCGTCGCTTTGTTGAGCCTTTAATCACCTTAGCTAAGGTAGATACTGTTGCTAACCGTCGCTTAGCATATTCTCGTTTAAACGACGAGGCTGTTGTTGCTAAGTTATTCAACGTTATCGGCAAGTTATCTGCTGACCGTAAGGGTGGTTACACTCGTATTTTAAAGGCTGGTTTACGTTCAACTGATAAGGCACCAGTTGCTTATATCATGTTAACTGACCGTCCAGAAGCTAATGAATCTTCAGATTCAAAAGCTGAATAATACGAATCAAATGGGCGTGTAAGCGCCCATTACCGAATTTTTTTTGCTATTTACTGTACAAAACGAGGGTGAAACCTTGGATCAGATCATCGATTCTATCAAGCCAAACATTATTGAAATTACTGAGCTTGAGAAAAATGTAAGCCGAGTAGTTCTTGGACCATTTGAGCCTAATTATGCTCAGATAGTTGGTACAGCTCTTCGTCGTATTATGCTGTCCTCTATTCCTGGATATGCCATCACCGCTGTTGAAATTGATGGTGTAGTGCATGAATACAGTGCAGTAGAAGGTATTCAAGAGGATGTTCTCCTCATCTTATTAAACCTGAAGGAAGTTGCAGTTGCTTCAGTAGGTTCTTCAATTGAAGATCCTGTTCTACACATCAATAAGAAGGGTGTAGGTCCTGTTACTGCAGGTGACATTGTCTGCCCTCATGGATTTGAAATCAGAAATCCTGATCAGCTCATCTGTAATTTAACCGACGAGAACAAAGAGCTGAACATGTCTTTACATGTATCTCGCGGTAGAGGATATGTTCCTTCAGTATATCGTCCAGATGCTGATTCATCATCAGACAAGTTTATCGGACGTCTTTTAATTGATGCATCATATTGCCCAGTTTTAAATGTAGCTATTTTCACTGAGAAGGCTGAGACAGACGCAGATAACTCAAATGCTACATGTAAAGTTGCAGACAAGCAGGAAAACTTAATTTTAAATATTGAAACAAATGGTACTATTGACCCAGAGACAGCAGTAAGTATTGGTGCAACAATCTTTGCTGATCAGTTAGGTTCATTTGTTGATATCAGAAATTCAGTTGCTCCTACTGAGGATGCTACATTCAAGCCATCAATTGATCCTAAGTTAATCAGCCCAGTTGAAGACTTAGAGTTAACTGTTCGTTCAGCTAACTGCTTGAAGACTGAAGGTATTAAGTATATTGGTGATCTTGTTCAGAAGACTGAAGTTGAATTATTAAAGACACCAAATCTTGGTAAGAAGTCATTAACTGAAATTAAGGACGTTCTTGCTGAGCGTGGCTTAACTTTAGGTATGCGCCTTGAGAACTGGCCACCTGCAGAGTTAGAGTCATTCTAATTACTAAAAATTAAGGGCTGAAGTTTCAGCCCTTTTTAGTATCTATTTCCAACCGATTCTATTTTTCAAGTTTTGTCTTTGCGTAGCAAGCAGCACCGATAATACCGGCAAGATTTAATGTCTTTGCAGGAACCACCTTTGTCTTGAGAGTCAGTTTTGATTCATATTTTTCAAATTTCTTTGAAACACCGCCACCTAAAACAATGAAGTCAGGCTGTGTTAAAAATGAAATATACTCGAGGAATTTGTTTAATCTCTCGCCCCATTCTTTGAAGCTTAGATCTTCTTTTTCTCTAACAGAGTCAGCACAATAATGTTCAGCGATATCACCTTTAAACTTTAAGTGACCAAATTCGGTGTTTGGATACATTTGACCATTAATGAATAATGCTGAACCAATACCAGTACCGATGGTTAAGAAAAGAACTGGTCCTTTATAGTCTTTTACTGCACCAAAAGATAATTCTGCTAAGCCTGCAACGTCTGCATCATTAGCAACAAATACGTCAGTGCCTAAAGTTTTTGAGAATAATTCTTCTACTTTAATATTGATCCAGCTAGAATCAATATTTGCTGCAGTAAGAACCTCTCCATTAATAATTCTTGCAGGGAAACCGCAACCTACAGGACCTTTGTAACCAATCTTATCAACTAATTCTTTGAGTGTTTTTGCAACAGCTTCAGGTGTAGCAGGTTGAGGTGTCTGAATACGAATTCTTTCAGATTTAAGTTCACCTGTGATGGTATCTACGATAGCACCTTTGATACCACTGCCACCAATATCAACGCCTAATATATCCATAGACAATTCCTTATATTAAAGTTTGTTCTTTAAGTATATGCAAAACTTTCCTTTATTATCTACCGCAAAACCATAAAATTCGTAAAAATACTAACATGCACACAAAATAAACAATTAATAATTTCTATATATCTTCAGATTGACTCAATCTTCTTGATTTGAATAGATATTTTCTTAAAATTACATTAGGTAAATCACATATTGGTAATTCAATGTCCAAAATATTCTGCATATCATATTCTGACTATGGTTATCTTTTAACTCAGACTGATTTTTCAATAAAGACAGTTCAGCTTACAGATATTCTGTTTGAAAATATTCTTATAAGCGATGAAATTGAGATTAGAAGAAGATTTGTAAATGTTCCTAGACTTTTTGATGACGATCATTCAGAGCCTCTGCTGACAGATGATACTGAAAGATTTTCAATGAAATACATGGGCACAAAAGTTAAAGTAATCGATTCTTATAAATTTGCAGAAATAACAAAGAACATGAAAGCAGATCCTTTAGGTTTTGTACAAATGGATGAAGATGAAATACCATTCGATAGCGTGGATCAGGAGAATCTAGCAGAAGATCTGGTTCTGTTAGCTTCAAATGGTATAGAACTTAATGACATATCTCTAGCACAACGTGCACAAGGAGCATAAAAATGGCTTTTCCTATAGATGTATATCCTGCAGATGAAGTAAAACTTATTGAAAAGGCTTACGCATCAGTGCACAACTCAGATTGCTATGATTTAATGTTAAAAGCTGGTAAATCAGTTTATGAAGCTATTGCAGAATATGCTCCAAGTGCAAAAGACGTATGGATCTTCTGCGGAAAAGGAAATAATGGTGGTGACGGTTATGTATTGGCAAAAATGCTTTTGGAAAGTGGAGTATCCCATAGGGTATTTGCCGTAGATAATCCTCATCCACAGACAGAGGCTGAAATTGCATTTGAAAACTATTTGAAAGCCGGTGGTCATATTGAGTACGACCTTCCGAACAAAGGTCTGTTGCCAAATGATGGCATAGTTGAATACACAGCTCCATCTGTTATAGTTGATGCACTCTTAGGTACAGGAATAGAAAGTGCTCCTGCAGGTGTATATGCAAAATGGATAATGTACATCAATCAATTGCATTCTTATGTATTTTCTGTGGATATTCCTTCTGGTGTGGTAGCTGATACAGGATATGTTCCAGGAGCATGTATCAGAGCTGATATAACAGTTTGCATGCTCGCTTTAAAGCCTGGTCTGTTAACTGGCGATGCCGTTGATTATACAGGTAAAATACTTTTCTCATCTTTAGGTGTAAATCCTCAAGATTATGCATCTGTAATAGATAAGGACTTAACAAAATATTCTTTACCTATACAGAATATAAGCTACGAGGGGGTTAAATGTAATCTTCCTGTAAGATATAAATCATTCAACAAAGGTGATTCTGGAAAGGTACTGATAATAGCAGGTGCTAAAGGTATGGGCGGTGCTGCTATTATCTGCGCAAGTGCAGCTCTAAGAGCTGGAGCTGGCCTTGCAAAGGTTGCTTTGGATGATACAAATATCTCTCCAATGCTTGCAAATAGACCAGAACTAATGAGTGTAGATCTGAACAATGAAGAAGAGCTTGTTAGGGCTATAAAATGGGCTGATGTAATAGCTGTAGGTCCGGGACTTGGAGTAAGTGAGAGAACTTATAAAATTCTAGATTATATATCAAATCTTGAAGATACACCTGTTGTCTATGATGCTGATGCATTGAATGCACTTTCTACATTTGAACAGAATTACTATAACGAAAACAGGGTAATAACACCTCATTTAGGAGAAGCTGCAAGACTTTTAGGATGTTCTATAGATGACTTAAGTCAGGATAGACTTGCAGGAGCATATAAACTCTGGCAGAAATATGGTGGAGTGGTTCTTTTAAAGGGAGCTGGAACTATTATATGTGACGGTCAGAGTTTTAGTATAATCAGAGAAGGTTCTCCTGCTCTTGCAACAGGTGGTTCAGGTGATCTATTAACGGGTATAATAGTTTCACTGTTAGGTCAGGGGTTATCACTAAAGGATGCAAGTGCTACGGCAGCATGCATTCACGGAAAAGCTGCAACTCTGTATGCAAGGGAACATGGTATTATTGGCACACTGCCAATGGATTTATTATCTAATATTCAGGGATTGATAAATGGCAAGTTGTAATTTTTTGTTAGCAGGTGAAGAAGATACTGTTGAATTTGGAAAACAGATGTCAAAAATCCTTGTCCCATTGGCAAAACAGTTGAAAAAATGCATAAGTGTAAATCTTGAAGGTGATCTTGGAGCTGGTAAAACAACCTTCTCAAGAGGATTTATTACTGAGTGTTCATATGATGGTGTGGTCAGATCTCCTACCTACACTCTTGTAGAGCCATATGATTTTTCTGATTTTTCTATCTATCATTTTGATTTATATCGACTGCTTGATCCTGAAGAGTTAGAGTACATGGGCATAAGAGACTATTTTTCAAAAACAGGTATCTGCCTGATTGAATGGCCCGATAAAGCACAGGGACTGTTACCAGAGCCTGATGTAATAGTAAATTTATCATATAAGGATAAGCACAGAGAGGTTGTGATAAAATCAGAACTATTAAAGGAAGAACAACTAAATAATTTATCAGAAAAGTTCAACAAACGTGTTTAAGCTAATAAAGTTATTTTCAGTTTTTTTTGTAATAACAAATTGTCTGTTTGCTTTTTCATCGAATGCACAACAGATTAAATCACTTAGAGCATATCACAATACTCAGAAAAGCAGAGTGGTTATAGATTTGAAAGATAATCCTAACTACTCATACAGCTTATCTAAGAGTGGGGATGTTTTTATCATCAGAATAAGAAATGTTGATAATGGCTCTTTGGCTCCATCCAAAGTAGATATATCACCTGTATCTTGTGTAAAGAGTTTGGCA
>NZ_JBGVMC010000068.1:0-1713 GCF_045124615.1 Succinivibrio sp. | reverse complement strand
CTTATATATTTTCTGCGAGTGAATTTTATACGTTGAGAGTGTTTTTTCTAAAAAGATCACAAACAGATCTCGCAAAAGATCTAAAATGTTCATTACCACTTATCAATTTAATCGAGAGTGGCAATAGAAAGATAACGCCTGAACTTTCCAAAAGATTAGTTGATCTGGTAAAAAAACATTGTGGTTATGATCCAAAAAAAGACGGATCGGAATATGATTTTTTATCCAGGTGTTTAACGAGGATCGAATAATATGAGCTGCGCTTTTTCATTCAATTATCAAGGTAAACACTATAATTCTTTAAAGGAATTTTGCAAAGAAAACCACTTAACCAGAGAGCGTATGTATAGTGATTATTATCGTCACTTTGATTTTGACAATCCTCCTATCGAGGCGCACGGAAAATACTTTAATACATATACAGAGCTGTGTTTACATTTCAAGATCTCTTTAGGTGCTTTTCATTATGAGAAAAATAAACATAAAACCTTGACTGAAGTTGTTGATTATCTACTTAATAAAAAAGGCAGCCGGGGTATTTATTCAAAGGATTTTTTAGGTAATGAATTTGCTAGCTCCTCCGCTTTATGCCGTTTTTGGGGGATCAAACCGTCACTATTCTGCAAGCGATTAGATCGGGGTTATACTATCGAGGAGGCCATAACCGGCAGAATAAAAGCTAAAAAAATTGCGTTCTATCAGAAGAATAAAGATAAATTTTCATCACAGGAAGAATTTGATTATTATTTTAATCAGATCACAAAACAAGGTTAATTATGTCTGATGTAGTAAATTATCCAAAACATTATGAAGATATAGCAGCAACAATAACCATTCAGCCACATGAGCTTTTAAAGGATTTTGATTTTTATTTAGGTAACTGTTTTAAATATCTATTCAGATACAAAAACAAAGGCAATCCAAAGCAGGATCTAGAAAAGGCACAATGGTATCTAAACCATTTTTTATATTATGCAACAAAGAAACAGTATAAAAATTATAAGCATATTCTATCTGATCGTAATTTAATTTTTGTTGCTTTTTGTGATAATCCTGCTGTTGATTTTTTAGAGATCTGGGATCTTTGCCTAAGTCCAAAAAAGAATTTAAAAACCTTGAATTTGTGGATCAAAAACAGAATAAACGATTATATATAAGGAGTTCAAAAAATGTTTCATAAAAGGGCGATTGTCTGCGGCGGTGTAAGATATAACTCTTTAGCTGAGTTTAGGCGTAAAAATAATTTGTCTAAATGGCTGCGACTGGAAGATATACAAAAACTTGATTCTGTAACCATTGAAAAGGCGTATAAAGTACATGATCAACAATTCGATACATTAAGAGAAATTTCAAATTTTTACAAGGTTGATTTTAGTCGCTTAACACATTCTTTCTATAAGGGCGATCATTCTTTAGAATACATTATTGATAAGCTCCAACGGGGCCACTTTATCAAAAAAAAGCCGGTTGTCGATCACCTGGGGCAGGAGTTCAATACATTACTAGAAATGTGCAGTGCATATAATATTTCTTATACGACTTATGCCAGGAGAAAAAAGCAGGGATTATCACTTAAACAAATCTTAACAAGTCCAAAAGCTCATTAAAAAAAAATGAATTATGCAGAAACATTACAACAAGTTAAGACGGTCAATAATCGTATAAAAACGCTCATAGATTCATTTTGTAATGATTTAGGTACACTTACTATAG
>NZ_JBGVMC010000067.1:0-1689 GCF_045124615.1 Succinivibrio sp. | reverse complement strand
CTTAATTCCAAGAATGTCAGCAGGGCTATTAGGTTTGACTCTTAGAACAGAGATCCCAGCATCTGTAAGTTTGTAGGAGTAATCTAAGTTGACACCTAGAGGCTCAGTTGAATTTAAATAAATTCCATTACATTTTTGAGTATATGAATTTGCTTCAGCGACTAAGTGGTCGCTGTCGTTATTAAATGGATCGTTATTAAGATCGTTAAATACCTTATATATAGCGTGATCGTTTTTTTCCAAGATATGATCGTTTTTTTCCAAGATAACCTGTGGAAAGTTACTTTTTTTACCAAGATAAAAATCTTGAGAATTTTCCACCTGTGGAAAACTTTCGTTTTTAGAAATATCGTTATTTAGAAGATCTTCACTTGTTGTTGTGCATTTTTTACCAAGATCAGCATCAATCATGCTAATCGATGATCGTTTTTTTCCAAGATTGTCTGAAATCTTGTTTTTGGATGATCGTTTTTTACCAACTTTCTGCACACGTGACAAAATGATGTTCTTCTTTTCATCAGAAGATAAACTTTGAACATCTCTGTCATCTTTAGCTATGCTTGCAATGCGCTTATCAATTAGCTTTTTACAATCATCACTTTCAGTTAGTTTAAAGATTTGTGCATAAGAATTAGCAATAGATGGGTCAAGCTCTACAGATTTAACAGTAAAGATAGATTTTCTATCAGTGCTGTATCTTATAAAGCCTTTTTCAAGAAGTGTATTAAAGGAGTTTCTAATAGTTCTATTAGAAATATTTAGATTAGCCTGTATAGGACTAATACCAGAGTTATCAGTGAAGAAACCTAAGCCAGCTTTAGCAAATACTGAGGTTTTATCAATGATATAAGAGAAAACAAGCAGATCTGAAAAGGACAAATCAAAGTCATCAACCACCTTAAAGATAGTTAAGAATTTTTCAGATGACTCAATTGCTGGAACTTTGATATATCGTTCTGATTGAGTATATTTAACCTGAATTAACTCTTTAGACTCTAAAGTAGATAAGTGACGTCTAATTTGAGATTCATTGAATAGGTAAAAACATCTCTGGAAGAGTTCTGAGGTCTGGTAGCTGATAATACCATTACGTGATCTCCTGCAAAGATTTGTAAGTATGGCTAAGATTACTTTTAAGGTAGGAGTCAATTCTGAGCGTGCATGAGATCTGTATAAAATACCGATAACAGCAAGCTCAAACTGTGCGTTTTCGTTTATTTTAGTACCTTGATTTACGGAAATGATTGAATCATTAGCGCAAACAGGCAATGTATCATTAGCAGCAACAAAAACAGTTGATACTACTGGTGATTGAATAGAAAATTCATTTTTGCGAAGTAAATCACACTTTGTGTTAACTTGTTGATTTAACGCAATATTTGAATTTGATAGATAAGCTAAATTTTGCGAAAAACTAGTGTTTTCCGTAAAGTTTAAGCACGATTTGCGATTGGAGGTTTGAGAATGGTGCTGATACCGAGAATCGAACTCGGGACCTCACCCTTACCAAGGGTGCGCTCTACCAACTGAGCCATATCAGCACTATTAGATAAGCTTGGCAGTAACCTACTCTCACACAAACGTACGTTGCACTACCATCGGCGTAACTGCATTTCACTTCTGTGTTCGGAATGGGAACAGGTGGTTCTACAGCACTATGGCCGCCAAGCATATAGGGTAAAAAAACTT
>NZ_JBGVMC010000066.1:0-11330 GCF_045124615.1 Succinivibrio sp. | reverse complement strand
ACTTCCCATCTCATGCAATGCCTAATTTCATGATAACCAATCATGATCTTGTTAGATTTGGCGATCTTATTCAAAGAGCAGATTTGCAAGACAGCTACTGGCAGAGAGTACATCTAGCTCTATCATTCTTAGCTCTTGTACCATCGGGTCCAATCACAAATTATTACGGAGAAGAAATTGGTCAGGAAGTCCCAAATTTCGATAAAAAAGTATCTGTTATGGATTTTTATGATGACCATGTTTCAAGAGATAATGGAAAAATTTCTGGTTTTACAAAACAAGAAGAACAGACAAAAAATCTTTTCTCATATCTAATGAAATTAAGATCAGAACATGACTCATTATCTAATGGAAAACTGTTTTTGCTAAAAGCAAACTCAGATATATTCTCTGTAAAAAAGACTCACTCAAATGACAGTGATTTCATATATGTAATGAACATTTCAAACGAAACAAAGCTTATTACAATATCAAAAGATATAGCTGATAAGAAAAAATATGAGAGACTTATTACCCAAAATGAAAAAACTCTTCAAGTAAACGAAGATGGGGATATACAGTTTATCCTAGAACCATTAAGTTTTGAGATCATAAAAAGTACTGACTAAGGAGTGAGATTAGGTCAGACAAATCTTTTATAACAGTGTTTTTTATAGAAAATTATATTTGAAAGTCTGACCACTATCTAAAAGAGAAATAACTATAATGAAGTTTACGGTTTAGGTAAGTGGTCAGACTAATAATTGAGAAGAAGTTACTTGATTAACTCGTTTGGTACGTCGATTCCTGCTTTTGTAAACTCACTCTTTAAGTATTTAAACAAAGCTCTGGAATTTGGCTTACTTGCTTCAAGATCACCTTCTGCTTCAACTTTTGCTTTCTTAACTAAAGTACGAAGCTTATTTCTGTCAATTTCCTTAATCAAAGAACAGACAGCATTTAGAACAGAAACATCACCAACTATTAGGTTTTCTCTTAATTTTTCAAAGCGCATTGTTCTAGGATCTTCCTTAGAAGATGCTCCAAGCATGTTAACCTGCTCTTCAAGTGAGGCGAAATCTTCACATGATCGCTGAATTTTAGCTACATACTGAAGCTGACGTCTTCTTTCATCACTTCTAGGTTTTAAAGATCTGGCAATGATTAAGGCCTCTTTAACCTGTGGATCTAAAACAAGTTTTTTAAAACTCTGATCGCCAAGGTCAGCAATCTTTTCAACAAGTTTTCTTAAGGCCTGAGCCTCTCGTTTATGTGCTGAACGACTTTGCTCGTCAGGTGCCTGATCAAAGCCTTCAAAATGTTCTTGTACAGCCATTAGTTTACAATCTCAAAAAGGACATTCAGTCTATAGGTTTTTATCAGATTAATAACATCTGACGGTGTGTTCAAAAGTTTAAGTTTTCTGTCTTCTCTGCTTTTTGCCCATTTAACTAGAAAGGCCATTCCTGCTGCATCAATTACTTTTAGGGATTTTAAATCAACACAGTCATCTTTGAAGTACTGATCTTTTTTCTCATAAATATCAGGTACTACATCAAAACTTAACTTTTCGAATTGCATATGATTCCTCAGTATTATTTGGTTTCGTTGCTATTAAGGATCTCAATAGCCTTTTCAATTCCCTGATTCTTAATAATAGGAGAAATCTCTGATACCTTTGATTCTAACATAGATATATTCTCTGCTACCATATCATATGCTTTCCATACATTTGTCTTTTTGTTCTTACGAAGTTTTAAAACAAGCTCTAAATCCTTCTTTCCTTCCTCATGAATATTCATCTTTACGGAAACTAAAGTTTCATCTGCAGGAACAGCTTTAACAGCTGATGGACTTATCTCCTGGCTTGTATATTTTGTCAGAACCTTAATAAAAGAATTCTTCATATTTTCAGCAAAAGCTTTTGTAAAATTTTCTCTTTGTTCTGCTGTTGTATTCTTCAAAGAAGTTCCTATCACCTTATATGCAGCGTACTTTACGTCAATATGAGGCATAAGGTTTTCGTTAATGATTTTTTCTGCTACTGCTCTGTCTGATAAAGAATCCTTGTTTGCCTTAATCTGAACAATTGTATTGTGAGCAACTGTGTTTGCAAGCTCATATGGATTTTCCTGAGCATTTGCGCAGTTAAAAGATAAAAGCGCTACAACTGCAACGAATAACTTTATTAAAGATTTCATAATTTGCTTTTCCTCTTAATTAGTTTATTTCTGCTTCTTTTTCAGCTTCTTTTTTCTTGTCCTGCTCTGAATTAAAGACAAATTTTGAAATTAGCTCTTCTAGAACTAAAGCAGAACCAGTGTCCTTAATATAGTCTCCATCTTTTAGATAGGTAGTTCCCATTTCCTCGTCATAAAAACCAGGTGTAATTGAAATATACTGTTCTCCAATAATACCTGCAGTCTGAATTGATGCCTTTGATTCAGAGGAAATTGTTGAATATCTGTTTTCGATGCCTATTTCAACAACAGGGGATAGAGTTTCCTTATCAAGACTAATAGCTGTTACTCTACCAATGAGCACACCACCAATCCTAACAGGAGCTCTTACGCGTAAAGAACCGATATTCTCAAATTTTGCATATACTCTATAATTTTTTGTATCGGTGTCCAATACTAAACCTGCTACCTTTAAAGCTAGAACTGTTGCAGCAATAATGCCTAGCAACATAAATAATCCAACAAAAATTTCTGCTTTTGCGTATTTCATTTTCTACTTCCTAAAACATTAAAGCTGTAAGGACAAAGTCCATTCCTAGAATTCCTAATGATGATTGAACCACAGTTGCTGTTGTGGCTCTGCTGATACCCTCTGAGGTAGGTTTACAATCATAACCGTTAAACAATGCTATCCAAGTGCAGACAAAACCAAAAGATACTGACTTTATTAACATCGGTACAAGATCTGCTCCTAATTCAACACTAGACTGCATTGAACTAAAATAGATTCCTTCATCAAGTCCTAACCAATCTACTCCTACAAGCTTGCCTCCATATATACCGACAAGACAGAACAGAATGGACAGGATTGGAAGGGAAATCATTCCAGCCCAAAATCTAGGAGCTACAATTCTATGAAGTGGATCAACAGCCATCATCTCCATAGCATTCAGCTGTTCAGATGCTTTTAACTGACCAATTTCTGCAGTTAAGGCTGAACCTGCTCTACCTGCAAATAATAGTGCTGTAACAACAGGACCTAATTCTCTGATTATAGATAAAGAAACAAGACTTCCAAGTGATCCTGTGGCCATAAAATCTTTAAGAATATTAAATCCTTGCAGACCTAAAACCATTCCTATAAACAGGCCAGATACAATAATGATAATTATGGACTGTACACCCACAAAATAAATCTGCATTACCAATAAAGGAAATGTCTTTTTTATACTTGGGAAAACAAACACTGTATGAAAAAACATAAGTGTTGATCTTCCAAGTGAAGATAATTTCTTTAAGAAATATCTTCCAAAAGAACCTACAAATTCTATCAATTAAAGCTCCTCAATATAATTATCTTCACCCTTAAGTTTATAAGCATATGGTCCATCAAAATCACCGCGAATAAACTGATTTACACGAGGATCTGTACTATTTAGTATTTCCTCTGGGGTTCCCTGACCTAGTACACTGCCTTCTGCAAGAATATACACATAATGAGCTATTTCTAGTATTTCTTTTACATCATGTGTAACCACAATCGAAGTCTTACCTAGAGATTTGTTTATATCAGAAATTAACTTTACTAATACACCCTTGGTAATAGGATCTTGACCAACAAATGGTTCATCATACATAACAAGGTCAGGATCAAGAGCAATAGATCTTGCTAGTGCAGCTCTTCTAGCCATACCACCTGACAGCTCTGATGGATATAGATTTGCAGCATGTCTCATACCAACAGCTTCAAGATTCATTAAAACAACATCTGCTAAGAGATCCTCTGAAAGTTTTGTATGTTCCCTTAATGGAAAGGCAACATTTTCAAAAACTGTCATATCTGCAAAAAGAGCTCCGCTTTGGAAAAGCATACTCATTCTTTCTCTTAATTTGTATAACTGCTTTCTTCTAAGAGAATGCACATTTATACCGTCAAATAGAATTTCACCCTTATCAGGCACAAGCTGAGCTCCTATAAGTCGAAGAATGGTGGTTTTTCCAGTACCTGAAGGACCTAGAATTGCAGTAATCTTTCCTTTAGGAATAGACAAGCTTAAATTCTTGTATATCTGTTTGTTCAAATAAGAAAAAGATACATCCTTTACTTCAATTAAACTTTCAAAATTCATTTTAACTATCCAAATACAGTTTTGATTACCATATTATAACTAGAACACCTTTTTTTAAATATAGGTACAATCTTGTATTTATTACTATTCATATTTTTTTTGCAATCAGTTCAATAATAAACTAACTTTTCTTAGTAAATGGCACATTACTTGCTATAATGGATGATAACTACTCAATGGGGTCATATGGAAAAGATTAATACTTGCTACGGCAAAATAGATCCAAATCTGCTATCACGATTATCTATAGTAAAACTATTGGTATTTGATGTTGATGGAACAATAACTGATGGCGGTATTTATTACGATAACGAATCTATTGAATTAAAAAAATTCAATGTTAAAGATGGATTCGGTATTGTTGCTCTGTTCAAGGAAGGAATTCACACAGCTGTAATCACAGGCAGACAGGCTCCTTTAGTTCAAAGAAGAATGAAAGATTTGAAAGTTGAACATGTAATGCAGGGACAGAGTGATAAAAAAGAGGCTCTTACAGAACTTTGCAAATCATTAAACATTGGTTTTGATGAGGTTGTTGCTATTGGCGATGACCTTAACGATATGCCTATGTTCAGAGTAGCGGGCGTCGTTGTATGTCCAAATGATGCTCATCCTTTCATAAAATCTAAATCAGATTATATTACTACCCTAAAAGGTGGATGTGGTGCAGTTCGTGAACTTTGCGATCTTATTTTAATGTCTAAGGGTATCATGAATTTTGATGGTGGATATGCAGATGAACGTTACTAAAAGATCGATTCTTATCGCTTTTGTTCTCAGTATTGTCTGTGGATTACTATATCTGTACACAAATACATTCTTTAAAACAAAGATTGTAATTCCTGAAGGATTACCGACTTTTATTGCTTATGATTCAACAATAAGCACTTATGGAAAAAGTGGAAAAGTTGAAAAATCATTAACTAGTACAAAACTTACATATTTCAATGATAGAAGTTTGTACTTTTTTGAAAATCCTCTTATAACAAGCTATACATATACAGACAAAGGTATGGATGTATGGCATCTGAAAGGTCAAAGAGGATCAATGCTATTAAATGAGTATGCAACAATCAGTGAAGATGTTGTCCTAACACCAGGTTTTGAAAATGCACCTATTCAGAAGGCAACAGCATTCAGTCTGAAATACGATTTTCACACAAACAAGATTACATCATCAGATACAGTTTCTATTTTTGGACAGGCATTCTCTACTGAAGGAACAGACTTCAGTTTTGACCTGACCAGTAATGTATTAGAATACAAGGGAAAACCAAATGCAATTTACTACCCTAAGAAGAAATAGTATTAAAGTAGCCATTTTATGCTTATCCCTATTTTCGACTAGTGCTTTTGCTCTTAAGGATGATACTTCACAGCCATTAAATATAGTTTCTAATGAGCAGCTAGCTGACTTTAATAACAATAAAGCAATATTTGTTGGAGAAGTTGTTGCAACACAGGGTTCTATTGAGATACACGCACAAAGAGCTGAGATTACAAGAAATAAAAATGGCGAATTAAAAGAGATTATTGCTTATGGAAAACCAACAACTTATAAGCAAACTCAGGATAATGGTAAAGTTATCAATTCGCGCTCTTCCATCATGAGATATATACCTGCAGAAAATCAGATAATTCTGATTGGCAAAGCAACCATATTTCAGGAAAACTCTCATGTAAATGGAGAAAAAATTGTTTATAACACTGTTACAAAACAATTAAAAGCTACAAACGGAAATGCCCAGAACGGAAGAGTTCAGAGTACATTTGTTCCAAACGAATTAAAAAATAAAAAAGAAGATTAAGTTAGATATTAAATATGAGTGAATTAAAAGCATTACACCTGCAGAAAACCTATAAAAAACGTACTGTAGTATCTGACGTTTCTATAAGCGTAAACAGTGGAACTATTGTTGGTTTACTTGGTCCAAACGGTGCTGGTAAAACAACATCATTCTATATGATAGTTGGTATTGTAAGTTCTGATGGTGGAAATGTTTATCTTGATGATAAAGATATTACTGCTCTTCCAATGCATGCTAGAGCTAAAGCTGGTGTTGGTTACTTACCTCAGGAAAACTCAATTTTCAGAAAACTTACTGTTTTCGAAAACCTGATGGGCGTGGTTGAGTTATTACCAAATCTTACTAAAGCAGAAAAGAAAGAAAATGTTGATATGCTGCTAGAAGAATTCAACATTACTAGACTTCGTGACAGCGTAGGTATGGCTCTATCAGGTGGTGAAAGACGTCGTGTTGAAATTGCAAGAGCACTTGCTGCACGACCAAAATTTATTCTTCTCGATGAACCTTTTGCTGGTGTTGATCCTATTTCTGTTGGTGACATCAAACAGATTATTATGCATCTAAAAGAAAGAGGTCTTGGAATTCTGATTACTGACCACAATGTTCGTGAAACATTGGATGTTTGCGAAAAATCATATATTGTTAATGCTGGTCAGATAATTGCAAAAGGATCACCACAAGAAGTACTGAATAATGATAAAGTAAAGGATGTATATCTAGGAAAGGATTTCTCTATGTAATTTAGTTATGGGTAAATTATATGGTTGGTCTTAATTTAAACTTAAAAACTCGTGCCACTCAGACACAAAGTCAGATGCTTACGCCTCAGATGCAGCAGGCGATTAAGCTTTTACAACTATCATCCATAGAATTACAACAACAAATCCGCCAGACTGTTGATCTTAATCCAATGCTCGAAATAGATGATGATTATCATTCATCTATGGAAGAATCATATGAGGATATGATTGCAAAAGAGAATTCAGAAAATGGTGAATATGATCCTTTCGATAATGATGCATCTATTAAAAGTCAGGAAATAGATGGTCTTGATAGTTCTGGCACCATAGATGAAAACGGAACCATTCAGTCTGAAAACAAAGATAATACAGTTCAGGATCCTAACTTAAACAGTCCCCAAGAATTAAGTAGAATTGATGATAACTACTCTGCTGCACCACGTGGTTCAAAAGGACTGGCCATTGATAATGACAGTGTTTATGAAGGAGAAACAGCAGAAACTCTTCAAGATCATCTTATGATGCAGCTTGAGTTGTCCCCTTTAGATGGAAATGACAAACTGATTGCTCATTCAATTATCGATGCCATTGACGATTCAGGTTATTTATCAGAATCAGTAGAAAGTATCTATGAATCGCTAAAAGACACTTTAATCAATATTGAACTAGAAGATGTTACAACTGTTTTAAAAATTGTTCAGCATTATGATCCTATAGGTGTTGGATCAAGAAATGTTCAAGAATGTCTTTTAATTCAGTTAAATGAATTACCTTCAGATACACCATACAAAGATACAGCAAGCAAACTTATTAAACTGTATATAAACCTTCTTGCAAACAAGGATTACAGAGGCATCTGCCAAAAGTTATCTCTCAAAGAAGAAGCACTAAAAAAGGTTCTGGCTCTTATTTGTTCTCTGAATCCAAGACCAGGCAATTTTTCTCCTTCTAAAAAAACAGATTTCATTATTCCTGATGTTATTGTCGTAAAAAGAAGCGATGGAAGCTATACAGCTGAATTAAATCCAAGTGCAAATACAAAGGTTCGCATAAACGAAGATTACAGAAATTATGCAAACCATGCTACAACAAAGGAAGAAAAACAATTCTTTAAGGATTACATGCAGGAAGCAAACTGGTTTATTCAAAGCATCGAAAAAAGAAATGAAACCTTACTGAAGGTATCAAGATGCATTGTTGAACATCAAAAAGAATTTATGGAAAAAGGTGCATGTGCTATGCAGCCTATGGTTCTCAATGATGTTGCAACAGAAATCAGCATGCATGAATCTACTATTTCTCGTATTACTACTCAAAAATTCATTTACACACCTCAAGGAACTTATGAGCTTAAATACTTCTTCTCCTCATCTGTAGGTTCAGAAGACGGATCTGAAGCATCTTCAACAGCAATTAAAGCTAAGATAAAAGAATTAGTTTCAGGTGAAGATCCTAAAAAACCTCTATCAGATAATAAAATTTCTGATTTACTAAATGAATGTGGTATGAATGTAGCTAGAAGAACAGTAGCAAAATACAGAGAAGCTATAGGTATTCCTGCATCATCTATGAGAAAACAGCTAATATAAGCCATTTATCAGAATAAATTGATGCTCGTATCTATAAATTTTTGATAATGCAAGATTTTTTTTACTTCTTTATTAAAAGGTTGAACATAATCTCGCTTTAATTCATATAAAGTAAATATTTCAAAAAATGTTACTTAAATACTTTTATTTTTTGATTTTATTACTATTATTAAAGTGTAGGTTACATAAAAATAACAACAATCAATCACCTGGCACTAAGATCAGGTTAAGGAAGTAAATATGGATATTAAAATTCACGGTGTTGGTACAACAGTAACTCAGTCATTAAAAGATTATGTTAATGACAAGTTCAAGCGTCTAGAGCGTAAAGGTGATATTATTACCTCAATCTCTATTACACTGACAGTAGAAAAGCTCGACCATATTGCGAAAGCTGATTTAGCTGTTGCTGGCGGAAATTTACACGCTGAACACACTGCCGAGAGTATGTATCCAGCTATTGACGGATTAATCGATAAGGTTGATGCTCAGCTAGTAAAATATAAGGACAAGCTCAAGTCATAATTATATTTTCTGCTTCGAGTTATCTGGCCCTGTATTAGCAGGGCCTTTTAGTTTGTAGGTGATAAATTGATAATACTTCCTGAAACCAAAATACTTGCACCTTTATTCTGTTTCAGCAAGAAAAGACTTTTTGAAGAAATCGCACAGTGCGCAGCTTCTATAATTAATACAGACGCTGATGATATAGTTGATGCACTGAATAAGAGAGAAACTTTAGGTTCAACTGTCTTTTATCCAGGCATATCTATTCCTCATACTGTATTCGAAGGAAAAACACCTTCCTTTGCAATTCTATGTATTCTCAATAAACCTATCACCTTTAATTCAATTGATGCCGATGAGCAGCTTATAGACATTGCTTTTAGTATGTTTTTTAATAAAAAAGACAATGTTGAAAAATCAGAAACTCTTTTACAGAATATAACAAAAGTACTATCAAATAATGATCTGCTAAACTCTTTGAGATTAGCTAAAAATGAAATTAAAAAGATAGAAATAATATTAAATCAGATAGACATATTGCTCGATAGCAGTCAACACATAATAGTTGACACAACAATGATCAATGAAAACTAGGTAATGATATGGAAAACAAAGTAGAACTAGTTGTAATTTCTGGTAGATCGGGCTCTGGTAAAACTGTTGCTTTACATGCCTTAGAAGATTTAGGTTTCTACTGTATTGATAATCTTCCACTTGCTTTCTTAAAAGATCTGATTGAAATGGCTAAGAAGACATATCCTAAAATTGCCGTTTCTATTGATATAAGAAACATTCCTTTAACAGAAGATTATTCTGAACTTAACGATATATATAATAAGACCATTCATGATCCCTTTGTAAATAGTACTGTTATCTTTATTGATGCAGATGATCAGGTTCTTATAAAAAGATATTCAGAGACAAGAAGACTTCATCCATTATCTTTATCCCTTCATAATCTTTCCTTAAAAGAAGCCATTGATAAAGAGACAGAACTTTTAAAAAATATATCTTCTGTTGCAGACTTAAGAATTGACTCAACAAATATGTCAATTCATGAGCTTTGTACACAGGTAATTACAACTATAAAAGGTAAACCTTTTAAGGAAGTTGCTGTTATTTTTGAATCTTTTGGATTCAAAGATGGTATTACCAAGGATGCTGATTTTGTTTTTGATGCAAGATTTCTTCCAAACCCTTATTGGGAACCTTCTATAAGAGAATACTGTGGACTTGAAAAGCCAATAAAGGATTATTTCTCCAATTATCCGGAAGTAGGTGCATATATAGACAAGATTGATGATCTTATCTATGGAATATTAAAACCAATAGAAAGTTCTGATAGAAGTTATCTAACTGTAGCAATCGGCTGTACCGGCGGTTTTCACAGATCTGTTTATATTGCCCAAAGTCTAGCAGATAGATTTATAAAACGTGGTGTCAGCGTAAAAATAAGACATAGAAGTCTTATTAAAAAGAACATAAAGGGAGCTATCAGGTAACAGTATGATATCCAATGCAATAAACTACTATATTGTAAATAAGAATTCTTTTGATGAACAGTTTAGAATTAGACTTCACCGCTCATTGAGCTGGTTGAAAAAAGCACGTATTTTTTATACAGAGTCAGAAGACAATCTTGATTTTACTTTTATCAGTTTATGGATATCTTTCAATGCTATCTACGGTAGAGATCTTTGTGGATCGTTAAAAGAAGGTGACAAGGAAAGATTTAAAACTTTCATAAGAGATATCTGCTATCTGGATACAGAAAAATCACTTAATAACATTGTCTGGAACAAGTTTTCAAAGTGCATAAACATGATCCTAAAAAATCATTACACATATCAGAAATATTGGGATTATGTTAACGGCGATAAATATGCCGAAAACTGGGAAGAATCTTTTAAAAATATAAATAACGTGGCTATAGGTTGCCTAGAAAAACAGGACACCGAAACACTTTTGGCACTGGTTTTTGACAGACTATATACAATACGAAATCAGCTTGTGCATGGTGGTGCTACATGTGGAAGTGTAAAAAACAGAATTCAGATCGATGATGGTGCCGAATTCTTAATGGAGATCATTCCACAGATGCTCATCATTATGATGAAAAATCCAGATAAAAGCGAAAACTGGGGAAAACCCTTTTATCCTCCAATCAAAGAATAAAAAAGTTATAAAATTCTTTTTAATCTCTCTTTTTATGAGAAATTAGAATCTTTTCTGAAGAAGGATTATCAAGTTCTCTTTCTCTTAGAATAATCTCTTTAACCTTTTTCATTGCAGAGTTTTCAATCTGCCTTACTCTCTCTACAGAAACCTTTAATTCAGAAGAAAGATCCTGTAAAGTCGCTTTTTCATCATCAAGCCATCTTCTCTTGAGAATATATTT
>NZ_JBGVMC010000065.1:0-1465 GCF_045124615.1 Succinivibrio sp. | reverse complement strand
TTCCAAATCAGTTACACGTCTATCAAGTTCAACTATTTTGTTTTCGTCTCCAGAGCCTGGTAAAAGATTGCAGCGCTCCAGAATATTCTGCAGAACCAAAGAGGTAACAACTTTCTCATTACCTACAATAATTTTTGTCTGGGTGAAGATTTCTTCTAAGGTTGCACAATCACACATTCCCTTCAATACAGCGCCCTTTGCATTAATATGGCAGATGTTTAAAGGAGTAAGGGCAATAGTGCCATCTGTAGCCTCTTCTGCTTCAGTATTTGTGGCAAAACGTGTAATACCTGCAGTGGTTGATGTTGCAGGTGGATTAGAGAAAGATATATCACCAAAATCAATATACTGAGGATTACCATTGGTTAACAGAATATTAAAGGTGAACAAAGCCTGAGAGGTTGCAACCTTCTGCAGAATAGGCTCTTGTGAAGAACCAACTGCAAACAGAATATTATCTGAAGTATAGATACCGACTGAACGAACTGTATAAACAGAATCAGAAGAATCTGTAGCGTTAACCTGAATTTCTGTAGCTGATACAGTTGAGCCACCTACAGTGGTTAATTCTGCAACAACATTTCCAATGTCAGTAGTCTGCTCAGAAGGTTCAAAGTAAGCATTACCAAGCTGAACCTTTGATAAGGTAACTTTATTGGTTCCTGAATGTTCAGCATTAATTAATGCCTGAAGACCTGTAGCTGTAATTATGATGTCCATTTCCTGAGACATAAGAAAACTCCTTTAATTGATTAAAGAATAAGAGAATGATTTCATTGCTGAATAGGTTCTGATGTTTCTTGCTGAAACAAATGATGATTTCAGTGGTTTTACATCATTAACCGTGATGTAGGAGAAGGCTTTAAGCTTTGACGTTCTGCTTAAAGTTGAGCGCACCTTACATACAAGTTTTTTAACTATTGGAACGTTGCACATAACAACGCTTTTCTTGCCAGCAGAAAGAGTCAGATTTTCTTCTAAGGCCTGAATGATTGTTAATGTGTACTGAGAACGAACCGGCTTAGTTATATCAATAAGCAGTCTTAGATCGCGTGTCATTTCCTCACGAACAATACCACCTAATTTGTTCTGACTTACAGTGATTTTGAACGTGTGCGGAGTGCCATGAGGTGACTGTTCCCACCATTCCTGCACGGTTGATGCGCTCTTTACTGAAGCTAGTGCATTTTTAACCGCACTCAGTGTTCCCATTCTGCGCTTTTCAACAATCATTGTAGCTATCACTGCCCTTTTCGTGTCTATTGGCCATGAATCGCGCCACACTAAAGGTTGCCATTGAACTGCTAAATGATCTAACTGTTCACTTGAAAGTTCATTGATTCTATATAAAAAAACAGCATCATTAAGATGCTGATGAACTTTTGAAAGATTACAGTCTGTTGCCTTTATAACGTTATTGACCGTTTTATCTTTTTTGATTGAAGAAGGGGCAAGCTTCTCAATG
>NZ_JBGVMC010000064.1:0-2027 GCF_045124615.1 Succinivibrio sp. | reverse complement strand
CAATTTAGATGTTAAAGGCGGTATGAACTCAACAGGCGATCTTAATTGTGGCGGTATCTCGTTTCTTAATCATGTTCATTCAGGCGTTGAAGTTGGATCAGGTGATACAGATGAACCGAAATAATTTATTAAAGCTCTACAATGTAGAGCTTTATTTTTTTTTAATCATTTTTTTTTACATTTTTTGTGTAGTAGAAAAATTTAAAAGATAAAAAATAAACTTAATTATTGGTCCGATAAAAAATCATTTATTTACAATAAGTTATCAAATATAGACAAAATACAAAAATTAAGTATTTTATAGGTATAAATGGCTTATTTAATAGAGTTAAAAGTATTTTTTAACTACATAAATATAAAAGTCTTTTTGGTCTGTATGAATCTTTGCTTTTCTTATCAAATAGCCTTTACAAAAATAAATCGCTATAATTAAAACAGAATTATTTTTTATATGGTTTTTGCTTATGTCTAGTGATTTCACTTTAGCTTTGCAGGATGATTGGGATCTACACGTCAACAATGCAGGCAACTTAGAAACAACTGAATACGCTCAGGGTATTGCTCAGAATGTAGCAAATGCTTTTAGATTGTTCACTAATGATGCTTATTTCTTTACAGAAAGAGGCATCCCACATTTTCTGATTGAACTTGATGCACATCCGAAATTAAACATTCTACGATCACGCCTTAAAAAAGTTGCTCTTAACGTTGACGGTGTAAAAGATTGTGTTATCAATCTAATGGAAACAGATGAAGATCGTGCGCTCAACGGCTTTGCAGAGTTAACATTAACAAATGGCGAAAAGACTACGGTTAAAATAGCAGGATTATAACCATGATTATATTCAATTCTAAAACAGGCTTTGAAGTAAGCGAGATCCCAGAACTCAGAGAACAGATCGCATCAGAGTGGCAAAACGCCTTTAAAGAAAACGGAAAACCGCTTTTAAATGTTGATCCTGAAACACCGCAGGGGCAGATTATTGATTCTCAGGTAGCAAGCGTTAATCAAAAAGATAGTGAAGTATTGTATCTGGCTCAACAGTTCGATCCTAGAACATCAGAGGGCAGATTTCAGGATGCACTTGGCGAGATCTATTTTATTACACGCAAACAGGCTCAAAATTCTTTTGCAATTTGTACGATTACAGGCAGACAGGGCACAGTTATAGCAAAAGGATCGCTGATACAATCCGAAATTGACGGCACACAATGGGCGTTAAATGAAGATGTTACAATTCCTGCAGGCGATACGGCAACAGGCGTATTTATTTGTACTACTGCAGGCGCAGTAGAGGCAAGCGCAGGAACATTAAACAAGATTGTAACTACTGTTACAGGTTGGGATGCAGTCACAAACGCAACGGCAACAGTAGGAACACTTGAAGAAAGTCAAAGTGAATTTGAAAAAAGGCGATCTGATTCCGTTGCAAAAAATGCAAGATCAACGGTTAACGCTGTTTATGCGAATGTTCTGGAATTAGATGGCGTTATTGCCTGCTATGCGGTGGATAACAAAAAGAATATCTCTGAAACAATAGACAGCTACACGCTAAAACCTCATTCAATATTTGTTGCCGTTGTCGGTGGTGAAAATGCAGATATTGCAAAAGCTATTTATGATAACTTATCCGCAGGATGCGATTATAACGGCAATACTAGCGTTGATATAACAAACGAATACAGTGGCGCAGTTGAAACAGTTACATTTTACCGCCCTGCAAATTACAATATCTTTGTTAATGTTCAGATACAGGATAACGGATCATTACCAGATGATTATGAAGATCTGATCAAAGATGCTGTTTATAATAATTTCTACGGCTTAGATACAGAAACCAAAATCAACGGTAACGCAATTCTACGCTTAAAAATGAATGATGATCTGTATTCTTCAAGATTCACTCCATCAATTCTTAATACGGCAGTCGCAAACGTGTTAACAGTAGAGTTATCTACTGATGGACTAACTTGGGTTAACAATCTGCATATTCCGATCACTGCTAATCCTACACTGGATAAAAACA
>NZ_JBGVMC010000063.1:0-7813 GCF_045124615.1 Succinivibrio sp. | reverse complement strand
ACAAGTAAAGCCATCTGATCAAGAGTCAGCTCTGATACTGGCACACCAAAATAAAAATAGGATGCCAATCCAAAACCGTAAATACCGGCTTTTCCATTCTGACCTAAATAGATTTCATTCATATAGGCTTCAAGGATCTGATCTTTTGTATAGCGTTGATTCATAATCAGCGCCATGATGATCTCTTTGAATTTTCGGATATAGCTGCGCTCTGAATTCAAAAAGTAATTCTTTACTAGCTGCTGAGTAATTGTAGAGCCACCTTCAACTACACCACCTGCTAGAGTGTTCTTTACAAAGGCTCTTCCTATTGCAAGGAAATTAACACCACAGTTGGTTCTAAATGATCTGTCCTCAATCTCAAGAAGAGTGGTTATAAGTGCAGGAGGAACATCACTTAACTGAATAAAGATTCTGTCCTCAGTAGGATCGATACGGTTTATTCTGTCTAATAAAACCGGATCCATTCTTACATAGCCTAATTCCTCTCTAGTATCAGCATTCTTTATACTTGCAACTCTGTGATCGTTAAAATCAATTACAAGAGCGATCTTGTCTTCTTTTAAATCAGGAAAATCAAAAGGACGTCTTATAAGAACAATTCTTGATGCTGATGCATTAACAGCATATTCACCAGGTATTCTTGGATTCTTAACCTTTCTGTATTTTAACAGTTCAAGCTCATACTCCATTTCCTTGAGTGAAAGCTTCTGATCAGGATATAACTCAAGAGGTCTTGAATAAACAACTGCAGGTAAAACCCATTTGTCATCAACACCGAATCTTGAAAGAATTACAGAATCAAAATAAACAAAAAGAATAAAGATGATAGCAAGTGATGCTGCAAATGACTTTAAAGAGAAAAGGACAAAACGCTTTTTTAGACCTTTTCCTTTTGTATCAGAGTCCTTTTTATTATTCTTATTTGGAACTTCTTTTTTGTTATCTTTTTTCATATCTTCATTTTCATCTTTTTGTAAGTTACTAGTAAACTCACGATTAGATGCATTATTTGATTCATCATTTAAAGGACTTGAAATTGCTTGAGTATCAATGCCTTGATTTATACTATTTTGTTCATCAGATGCACTTGACGAATCATATGTTTTATCTTCTCCTAATGATGGAGCTAGTCTGTTGTCTGAATCTGACTTTGTATATAAAGATGCTGAACCATCACCAAATGATGGTTCTACTCTTCCATCTTCAACTTCTGCACTGCTCTGTCTGTCTTCTTCATCTACAGCAGAGAAATGAGTTATAAAATCGTTTTTGTTATCCATGTCTACAGCTTTTTTTATACAAGAATGCGCCTATTATAACAAAAGATGATAGCTCTAATTACCAAATAATTAAGAGAGCAATTATCCATTTAAATCCTTTTAACAAAATTAGCTGTTCAAAAACAATTTCTTTATGTGTGTTTTTGTAAAAATGGACTTATCGTTCTGTCTTAATAAGAAAAATGTTAAGTCAATTCAAAATGCTGATATTTTGTCCGAATTTTGAAATATGTGAAAAATTAATGTGCAAGGATCGATATACTTCAAATTCTTGAGATATTTTCTTGATAGATATTAATATTTCTAGCATAATTGCAAGCTCTAAAAGGTTTTTAAATATAAAAACTTGATTTTAAAGTTTTTTACAGCATACTTAATTTAAAGATTAAACTGTCAACTGAACGGTATAAGGAAAACAACTATGGCAAGCGACGAAAAGAATGCTGCATCTTTTGCATCTATGGGCCCACTGGCTATTGCTGGTGTAGAGCCTTATCAGGAGAAGCCAGGTGAGGAGTACATGAATGAGAACCAGAAGGCTCATTTCAAGAAGATCCTTACCGCTTGGAGAGATCAGCTTCGCAACGAGGTAGATCGTACAGTAGGTCATATGAAGAGTGAGGCAGCAAACTTCCCTGATCCTCTAGACAGAGCTTCACAGGAAGAAGAGTTTGCTTTAGAGCTAAGAGCTCGTGACCGTGAAAGAAAGCTTATTAAGAAGATTGATAAGACTCTAGCTAAAATTGAGAATGATGAGTTTGGTTACTGCGAGCAGTGTGGTATTGAAATCGGCATCAAGCGTCTTGAAGCAAGACCAACAGCTGATCTGTGCGTTGACTGCAAGTCATTAGCAGAAATCAAAGAAAAACAGCTTGAAGGCTAATCTAACAAGAGCAGGTGGTATAAGCCACCTGTTTTTTTTTATGACTTATAAAGGTCGATTTGCCCCATCACCATCAGGAAGATTACATTTTGGCTCGGTTGTCTGTGCCGTTGCTGTATTTTTAAGAGCAAAAAGCCAGGATGGTCTTTGCTATCTTAGAATAGAAGATCTTGATCTTGAAAGATGCAAGATTGGCAATACAAAAGCAATTCTTGACGATCTAAATACTCTTGGTTTTGTCTTTGATGGAGAAGTCTTCATTCAGACTCAAAACAAAAAAAGATATTTAATGCAGGGAGACTATCTATTCACAAATAATGAAGCTTTCTACTGTAGCTGTACAAGAGCATTGCTCAGGCAAAGACCTTGCACCTGCTCATCTTTGCATCTTAACAAATCTGATAATACTGCTCTATTTTATAAGGTAAAAAACAATAAAGGCTGTTTTAATGATGTTCTAAGAGGGGATGTCTTTGTAGATAATATTCAAAACAGCGTCTGTCTTATAAGAAAGGACGGAATAATCTCCTACAATCTTGCCTGTGTTACTGATGATATTGATATGGGAATTACAGAAATCGTAAGAGGTGCTGATCTTATTGATATAACTCCTGTTCAGATTGAAATGTACGAAGCTTTTAAAGCCAGTAAACCTGATTATCTGCACATTCCGCTTGCACTTATGGATGAAAATCATAAGCTGTCAAAACAGAATCATTCAAAAGCAGCACTTGATCTGATGGCACCTGAAAAAGTACTGATAAAGGCACTTGAATTTTTAAATCAGGATATATCAAACCTGCATACTCTAAACTGCAGACAGATTTTGCAAAAAGCAGCAGACAGATTTACTTTAGGCAGTATAAATACAAACGATAAGGTGATTTCAATTAACTGATTTTTTAAATCTCATAGAATTGAAAAAAATGGTATAATGTCACAAATTTTTTATTCGGAGATGAAAAAATAAACATTCCACTTTTAAAGCTTGATGTTGCACAGTTAAAACAGCACAAAGAAAGCAGCAAAAAGAAGCTGTCAGCTTATACAATAAGTACCGATGAACTTGGACTAGATCTGTCTTTACTCTCAGAAAAAGCGGTAAAGTGCATAAGAATATTACAAGCTAGCGGTTTTAAGGCATATCTTGTTGGTGGATGTGTACGTGATCTGTTGCTTGGAAAAAGCCCAAAGGACTTTGACGTATCAACAGATGCAACACCAAATCAGATTGTAAAGATTCTTCCAAATTCAAGAATTATCGGAAGACGTTTCCAGATTGTTCATGCCGTACGCGGAAACGAAATTATCGAAATCACAACTTTCCGAAATAACAAGGTTCAGGCAAAAACAGGTGTCAGCCCAAAGATGTCAAACAGAGTCTCCGATCAGTCTGGCATGCTTTTAAGAGACAACGTTTTTGGAAAGAGCATCACTCAGGACGCTCAGCGCCGTGACTTTACCATAAATGCTCTATATCTTGATCCTGAAAGCAGACTCATTTATGACTACACTGGTGGTCTTTATGATCTTGTAAAAATGCAGATCGATATGATTGGCGATCCTTCTACAAGATATCTTGAAGATCCAGTAAGAATGATAAGAGCACTAAGATTCAGTGCAAAACTTGGCTTTAAGATAACCAAAAGAACAAGTGCGCCAATACAGAAGCTAAAAGAGAATCTTCTTGAGGTTTCAAATGCCCGTATGTATGAAGAGGTTAACAAACTCTTTTTAACTGGACATGGATATGAGAGTTTCTGCATTTTAAGACAGTTTGGTATCTTTGAGCTCTTATTCCCAGGAACAGTTGAACTGTTAAACAACAAGTCATATACAGACTTTGTTGAATATTCTCTTAAAAGCTCAGATGCGCGCTCTGCTATCAAAAAGCCTAATATGCCGCATTTTCTGTATTCTGTACTGCTCTATCCTGTTTTCAGACAGTCATACTATGAGATTGAAAGAGAGAATGAATACTCAATAAAACCTCTGACTCTAACTGAGCTTACAACCATTGCAGTTAACAATGTACTCAATGCTCAGTACAGTGTTACCGACATTCCTTATGCCACAACAGAAAGCATAACATCAATGTGGAGAACACAGATTCAGTTTGATACTGCAAACGAAAAAGCCGCTGCAGCACTATCTGAAAAGGGTATTTTCAGAGCAGCCTTTGATTTTCTGGTTATCAGATCATACTTCGAGCCATATCTTGAGCCTATGGTCACACTGTTAAGACCATACTATCAAAGAGCAAAAGAACTTGCTTTGCAGAGGATGAAGGAAAAAGAACAGCGTAAGATTGCAAAGAAAGAAAAGAATGCTTTAAAGCTTGAGAAGCGAAAAAAGAAAAAAGCAACAAGAGCTAATGCATCTTTTGATGATGAGCAGTATACATCAAAAGATAGACAGGAACAGTTAAGAAAAGCCAAAGAATGGCGTAAGGCAATGAAACTGGATATATAATGGCTGTTGCATTTCTTTCACTTGGCTCTAACATAGGAGACAGTAAATCTCTTATCAAAAACGCTCTTTTGGATATATCATCTCTTGATAGGGTAAATTCCTTAAAAGCGTCTTCTTTATACAGTACAAAGCCTGTAGGTTATCTTGATCAGGATGATTTTGTAAACGTCTGTGCAATAATCGAAACAACCTATGAAAAAGAAGAGCTATTAGAGCATTTTCAGAATTTAGAGCAAAAATACAAAAGAGTAAGACTGTTCAAGGATGGGCCTCGTACCCTCGATATTGATATTCTTACTTATGATGATGTTATATCAGATAAAAAAGAGCTTATACTGCCTCATCCAAGAATGCATGAAAGAGCTTTTGTTCTTATTCCGCTGATGGAAATTGCACCTGATGCCGTAATTGCAAAACATAACAAAAGTGTCAGTGAACTTGCAAACAAACTTCCAAAAGACCAGATTGAAGGTGTAAAAAAGATCAATGAGTAAAGATATCTGTCAGATCCGTCTTATCGTAGGACTTGGTAATGTCGGTAGTGAGTATGATCATACAAGACATAATATTGGCTACGATCTTTTGACTAAATTATGTGACAAATTCTCTGTAACATTAAGCCCTGAGGCAAAATTCTCTGGTTTAACAGGCAGAGGCAAAATTGCAGGCAGTGAGGTTAGATTCATCTTTCCAACCACATATATGAATGAATCAGGAAGAGCTGTTGGAGCCCTGGCAACTTTCTTTAAGATTAAGCCTGAGGAAATTTTAGTTCTTCATGACGATCTTGATCTTGAGCCTGGTTTTATGAAGCTTAAGTTTGCAGGCGGTCTTGCTGGCCATAACGGACTTAGATCAATCACAAAATGTCTTGCAAATTCTCAGAACTACTACCGTCTTAGACTTGGCATCGGAAAGCCACCATCAAAAGACGTTATAAGCTGGGTACTTGGAAGACCAAACAGTGCCGATCAGAACAAAATTGATGATGCCTATCAGACAGCAATGATCGGAATTGAAAAGCTGTTTACAGAAGGCGTTTCTAAAGCAACAGCATTAATCAACGGTTTCAAGCCAAATTAGGAGATAAAAAATGGGTTTTAAATGCGGTATCGTAGGTTTACCAAATGTTGGAAAATCTACCCTATTTAATGCATTAACAAAAGCTGGCATTGCAGCAGAAAACTTCCCTTTCTGCACAATCGAGCCTAACACTGGTATCGTACCGGTACCTGATTTAAGACTTGATGAGATTTCAAAGATTGTAAAACCTCAAAAAGTTGTTCCTACATCAATGGAATTCGTTGATATTGCAGGTCTTGTAAAGGGCGCTTCAAAGGGTGAAGGTCTTGGTAACCAGTTCTTAATGAACATCAGAGAAACCGATGCAATTGCTCATGTAGTTCGCTGCTTTGAAGACGAGAACGTTATTCACGTTGCAGGCCATGTTGATCCTGTATCAGATATTGAAGTTATCAATACAGAGCTTGCACTATCTGATCTTGATATCTGCTCAAAGGCGCTTTCAAGACTAGAAAAGAGAGCAAGAACCGGTGGTGATAAAGAAGCTCTAGCTCAGGTTATCGCATTAGAAAAATGTATGCCTGCTCTTGAAGAAGGTAAGATGTTAAGAACTGTAGATTTCACACAGGCTGATCGTGAAGCTTTAAGAAACTACAACTTCCTGACAATCAAGCCTGTAATGTACATTGCAAACGTATCAGAAGATGGCTTTACAAACAATCCATACCTTGATGCTGTAAAGAAGCTTGCTGATGAAGAAGGCTCAATTGTTGTTCCTGTATCAGCAGCTATTGAAGCTGATTTAGCTTCAATGGAAGATGAAGATAGAAAGGAGTTTATGGATTCACTTGGTATTGAAGAGCCTGGTCTTAACAGAGTTATCAGAGCAGGTTACAAACTGTTAGGTCTTCAGACATTCTTTACAGCCGGCGTAAAGGAAGTTCGTGCATGGACTGTTAAAGTTGGTGCTACAGCGCCTCAGGCTGCAGGTAAAATTCACTCAGACTTTGAGAAGGGCTTTATCCGAGCTCAGACTATCGCTTATGATGATTTCATCAAGTACAAAGGCGAACAGGGTGCAAAAGAGGCAGGTAAGCTTCGCTCTGAAGGTAAGGACTACATCGTTCAGGACGGAGATCTGTTTGAATTCCTCTTCAATGTATAAGCAGTTTTACAGATTGACTGTATAACTTGTAAAAAAAGACAGGCTTTGCCTGTCTTTTTTGTTGCTTACTAAAGCCAAAGATTAACTTTAGCTTTCGTTTAACTTACATTACAGATTACTTTAATGTATCTGCGTTAACAATAAAGATATCTCCCTTAATCTGCTCTAGAACTAGCTCACTTGCAGATGAATTGAGTGAACCGAAGAATGTGCTTCTTGGTGTTGAGCCCATGCATACCATACGAGCATTTAGAGTCTCACTTAATCTTGGGATCTCCTCATCCATTCTGCCGTTTAAAAGATGCATATTCTCTTTTTTGATATTATGCTTCTTTGCAAATTCCTCTGCTAACTGATGCTGGATCTTATCAAGACTTACAGCACCTACAGATGAGAGGATCTTTGACTGTTCAAGATTACCGCCCATTAAACCTGAGTTTTCAGGAGAGATGCAGTTTGCAACATGTACAACACCATCAAATGCAGAAGCAAATTTTGATGCTGCGTTGTATAAAACCTCATCTAGCTTTTCAATATGAGCAACTTCTGTAAAATCGATTGCAAGAATAACATTCTGTCCTAATGTAGCAGTCTGAGTTGCCTGCTTTACTACAAGTAGTGGTAAACGGCTCTTTCTCATGATTGAGCTATCAATAGAACTTACGAACATGTCTCTTAAGGTATGACGCTTATTAGCAGAGATAACCTCAAGGCTGCAGTCTTCTTCCTGAGCAGCATCGATAAAGCCTTTTGCTACATCCTTATTGAATACAACTTTTAATGAAAAATTTTGAATGCTTGAGTACTTTCTCTTTAACTGTTCAAAAGCAGAGGTTTCTCGAAGAGTTATCTGCTCCTTTTCCGAATCCTTAAAATCATTGATTACACGAATAGCTACAACCTCGATCTCTGGAACCATACGTGCATACTGAGCTGCTCTATCAAGTGCTGGCTGAACATCACTAGGCTTTAACAGAACTGCAAATT
>NZ_JBGVMC010000062.1:0-9665 GCF_045124615.1 Succinivibrio sp. | reverse complement strand
GAGTTTTATAAGGAAGGTACATATAATATTCTTAAGAAACAGGTTATGTGGACAGCAACAGCAAAAGAGGTTTCTTACAAGATGGCCTCTGATCTTTCTAACTGTTCAAAAATCAGAATAGCTCAGATTATAGGTGTTGGTCCTAAGGACAGACTCACAGATGTATCAGTTATATCAGTAAAGATCTCTGATTTATTCAGACCTGCATACAATCCAGATGTGACAGATAACAGAATGTCTTTTAACATTGAGTCTGACAATAAGGAGTTTATTAGCTTCTTTAAGAATAACTTTGTAAACAATACATATCCGTGGACAGCTCTTGGTTATACATATGATTATGGCAAAGAAGATCACTATGGTTTAAGTGAGTTCGTATTGTTAAAAGGAAGCAGATATTATGTTGAGAAGACAGTTAAAATTGATGACTATATTAAGAATAGGTGTCAGTTTTAGACAGAAAGGCTTTGTATATAAAATACCACTCTATAAGAGTGGTATTTGATTATGATCTATTTATTCTGCTGAATCTCAGAACTTGCATAGCAACCTAATACCTTCATGAAATTTGTATATGGCTTAATGCTGTCTAGAATTTCCTGCATTGCAGACTCATTTACATTTGCCTGAACATCAGCAAAGAAGATTTCTTCCCAAACATCCTTATTTGAATCAATACGTGGTCTTGAGATGAGTTTTGTTACGTTAATATTACGCACAGAGAACTCATTTAATACCTTGATTAAGGATCCTGGCTGATACTTCTGTACTGAAAATGCAAGAGATGTTTTTGCAGCAATAGTTTCAGGAATATTAACAGCAGTCATTGAAATAGCAATGAAGCGTGTGAAATTATTTGGATTATTAGAAATATGATCTGAAATAGGTGTTAGATTATATAAGTCAGCTGCCATATGAGATCCAATAGCAACGTGGTGCGGATCATTCATATTTGCAACAATTTCCATTGCCTCAGATGTTGCACTTGTATAGTGAACATTAACGTTTGGAAGCATTTTCTCGATCCACATTGAGCACTGTGTCAGTGGCTGAGGATGAGAGTAGATATCAGTTATTTCTGCCAGATCAGTTTTCTCTACACCAAGAATAGAGTGATCGATTGGCACAAAGATTTCTCCAACAATTGATGCTTTTGTATTCTGAATTGTATCAAGAACATCGTTAATAGAGCCTGAGCTTGAATTCTCAATTGGCAGAATACCAAACTCGCATTTTGAGTTTTCAACAGAAGACACAATTTGAGTAAAAGAAGAGCATCCCTGTGCATTGATATTGCCTTTGTATCCTTCAAGATATTTGATAGTGGCAATATGAGAATAAGAGCCTTTTGTTCCTAAGTAGGCAACAGATGTATCTCTTACAATAGTATCAGAGTTTGCTTTTGCAATAATATACTGCTGTTCTGCACTACATGTATATTTGATAATAGTTTTGAACAGATCGGTAATATAAGATGGAGAAAGACCTGCTTTTTTAGCTTTTTCTCTTAAGTTTACAAGCTTTGAGTGTTCTCTTTGTGGATCAGTAATAGGCTGATTCTTTTCAAGCTTGTATTTTGCAATATCATTTGCAACATCCATTCTCTCTGTTAAAAGTCGGATGATTTCGTTATCAATTCTGTCAATGTCATCTCGACACTGTAGTAAATCTCTCATAGTCAATCCTGTTATTTCACTTACAACAGTATTTTAAAAGATATCTTTGTTTAAGGCAAAAGCAATTAGAAAAAAATAACCTCTAGATCTGTTAAGAGCTAGAGGTTAAGTTGAAACTTACAGTTTAACTGTTAGCTTTCTCTTTTGGATAACAACTTTAAGATTTCGATATATAACCAGCAGATGGTTACTAATAGAGAGAATGCGTTGTAGTATTCAAAGTACTTAGGTAGACCCTGATCAACACCACTCTGGATTGCATCAAAATCAAGGATTAAGCTGAATGCAGCAACAGCACATACAATCAGTGAAATCAGAATTGATAATGGGCCAGATGATGGGATAAGAGCAGAGCCGAACAGTACAAAAATCATGTTTAAAATGTAAAGTACAAAGATACCTGCAACAGCGCCTGTAATAATTGATTTGAATCGCTGAGTAGGAACAATTACCTTATATTTCCAGAGGAAAAGCATGGTCATAACAACAACGAAGGTTGACATAACAGCAGTTGTTACGATACCAGGTGCCTTAGCCTCAAATAATGATGAGATAGTGCCTAAGCCTACACCTTCTAATACAGCATAGATTGGAGCTGTAATAGGTGCTGTGGTTGGCTTGAATATGGTTACTAATGAAACAATGAAAGCTGCAATAACTGAGAAACCCATTAGTAAAGTAGGTGCCTTTCCGTAGTAGTAAAGCTGTCCTAAAGAGTAGTTCATAGCCATGTAACCGATGATTAGTGTTACTGCTACAAGGATAATTGATTTTGTGGTTGTACCCTGAATGGTAGCAGTCTGTTCTGCTGTACCACCAAAGTTATAACCTGCAGCTTTTCCGATTACAGAAATAGCTGGATTAGATGATTGCATAGTTATCTCCTTAAAAATTTAAATAGGTTTTATAACTTAATAGTGTTTTTTTTTCATTATACAATAAGTTCTAGAATAAAATAATAAGAAGAAAATCAATAAAAATTATCAGAGGAATTACCATGCTGACATGGAAAGACATAATAGGTCCGTTAAAACAGACTGATTTTTTCAAACATGCCTATGCTTATCAAAAAGAGCAGCGAAATCTTGGCAAAAATGTATTTCCGCCAGAAGGACAGATCTTCAATGCCTTTGTATATACACCATTAGAGACACTAAAAGTTGTTATCATTGGGCAGGATCCATATCATGAACAAGGTCAGGCAATGGGGCTTAGTTTTTCTGTTCCTGTAGGAATACCTATTCCAAAATCTCTTCATAACATATACAAGGAGTTGTCTGATGATATTCCTGGCTTTAAGAAACCAAACCATGGAAATCTTGTGCCATGGGCAAGACAGGGCGTTCTTCTTCTCAATACAGTTCTGACTGTTAATGAATCTGAGGCGAACTCACACAAGGGGCAGGGCTGGGAATTGTTTACTGACGAAGTAATAAAAGCAATCAGTTCTAACTGTACAAATATTGTCTTTCTTCTATGGGGAAATAATGCAATACAAAAAGCTTCGCTGATTGACAGCTCGAAGCATCTTATTCTTTCATCTGCTCATCCAAGTCCATTGTCAGCTTCAAGAGGCTTTTTTGGAAGTCATCATTTTTCTAAAACAAATGAATACCTAATATCATGTGGCAAAAGACCTATTAACTGGCAACTTCCAGAATTTCTAGATGGATCTGAGGAATTGTAAGAGAAAACTCAATAAAATTGGAAAACGTAAAATGTGCACGGAGATGCACAGAAAAAACGTTTGCGTTTTTTACGATCCCTTATTTATCGGTGACTCTAGGCGTTTGTAAGTAGAAAAAAACGAAAAATAGTTTTGAAAAAATAGTGGTTTTGTAGTAGTATTTTGTAAATTAGTGTGACTGTTATCACATTAATTTTGGATGTTATAAAGTAACATAACAGTCATGCTATGTAGCTTAGTTATGTTTTTGCTCTTGAGCAAAAACATACGTGATAGCTTTCATAAAGGTGAATTGGTGGTTGAGTATCGTTAGGTACTCAACCTTTTTTTTGTTTGGTTGAATACTAAATTAATTTTAATATTCAGCTTTAGGAATAAAGCTTAAGCAAAGTTTACATCAGGATAAATAAAAGCAAAGAAGTAGAATTATAAAAAAAGCCTTCTATCAAAAAATATTTTTGAAAAAGGCCTAATTCATCTAAATTATGTCAAACTGACATTTTATATTTTAATCAAGATTCAGTGAGCTAACTGCATTGTAAAGTGCTCTTGCATAGTCCCAGTCCTCAGGAGTATCTATATCAATAACCCTGTGTCTTGGCATTTGATAGCTGATAGTTTTGTCTTCTATTTGACCTTCAAGCAGTTCTTTTGAATAAATATAGAAAAGACCACAGTCCTGGTAGCATTTTGCAAGATCCTGTGATCTTGTCATAGCATACTCAGGCTCTCTGTAGCTTATATAGCCATCTTCATTAACTATAAAGGCTCTTTGTATTGGAAAAGAGAATTCGCAAACACTGACAAGTGATGATGCATCTGAATTTTGAAATTTACTGTAGGCATTACTTAGGTGTTCTGCTGTTAGAAGTGGTGCTGTAGCATAAATACAGCATACAGAATCAGGATTGTATATGTTCTTTAATCTGTTGTATGCATCTTTTACAACCGCAAAAGTTCCTGTAAAGTCATCAGATAGTTTTTTATCTCTTAAAAATGGTACTTTTGCACCATATTTTTCTGAAATAGCTGCAATTTCTTCATCATCAGTTGAAACTATTACATCATCGAAAAGATTTGATTTTAAAGCCTGAGTAATAGGGTAGGCTATCAGTGGTTTTCCATTAAAATCTTTAATGTTTTTTTTAGGAATTCTTTTTGAACCGCCTCTTGCGGGAATTACTGCAATATTTTTCATTTATATCTCATCTGCAAGCTTTAGTATGCATGCACTTACCATTTGCTGATCAATCTTTGTCATGTTTGGATACAGAGGAATGGAAATGGTATGCTCAAAGAAATATTCAGCGCCTTCAAGTCGAGGATAGTTTTTCAGACTCTGATAATAAGGATGTCTATAAATTGGCAGATAGTGGATCTGAACAAAAATTCCCTTATCTCTCAATGCATTAAAAATCTGATCTCGTTTGTCATTTAAAATAATGATCTGATAAAGATGCCATGAGCTTTCATTTCCATCACTGTCTGCTACAGGGCACTTTATAAGATCATGTTTTAACAGCTCAGGATATGCTTTTGCATGTTCTCTTCGTTTACTTAAAAATTCATCGATTTTATTAAGCTGGCTTATACCAAGAGCTGCCTGAAGATCGGATAGTCTGTAATTAAAACCAAGATCCTGCATCTCATAGTAATAAGCAGGCATGTTTTTATTGACTAGTTTTTCTCTGTCATGAACAATTCCATGTGCAGCATAGCTTTTGATAATAGAGTAGAATTTTTCATTATTAGTAAGACACATACCACCTTCAGCTGTGGTAATAATCTTAACAGGATGAAAAGAAAGAACAGTGATATCTGAATATTTGTTAGAACCTATCATGCTGCCTTTATATGTGGCGCCAAGAGCATGAGCTGCATCTTCTAACAGATAGAATCCATATTCAAGTTTTAATTTGTAAATTCTTTCAAGATCGACAGCTCTTCCTGAAAGATGCACTGCCACAACTACCTTTGGAAGTTTGTTTTGCTTTTTGGCTTCGATAAGCATCTGTTCAAGCGCATCAATGTTCATGTTGCCTGTATATTTGTCAACATCAACAAAAGACACATCTGCACCTAGGAACCTAGCGCAGTTTGCAGATGCTACAAAGCTTACTGCTGATACGAAAACAGTACTTTTACTGTCAACGCCAAGTGCAATCATTGCAAGGTGAAGAGCAGAGGTACAGGAATTGACAGCGACAGAAAAACGACTACCTGTATAGGTAGCCACCTCAGATTCAAACCTTTTTACAGCAGGACCGCAGGTCAGATAATCAGACTGAAGAACTTCTTTTACTGCTTCTATATCGTCATTATCGATAGTCTGAGTACTGTACGGGATCATATTATTTTACCTGCTGTTCTAAAAATTCTACAATTTCCTTAACTGTCAGATAGTGTGGATTGTTAAAGGAGTTATACTCAAATCCAATTGGTACAGGATTACCTTTCTCTCCAATCATTGTTGTTTTGTAATCCTCAGGATCCTGCTTACCAAAGAAGGTAATGGAAGGTCTTATGATAAAGAAGTCATTAAATTCAATGATATGCATTGAATCATCACGTGGACACATGAGTTCATGAATTTTCTCGCCAGGACGGATGCCTATAACCTTCTGGGGAATGTTAGGGGCGATAGCAGTTGCAAGATCGACAATCTTGATTGATGGGATCTTAGGAACGAATACTTCACCGCCTTTCATTCTTACTAGAGCTTTAAGTACGAATTCAACACCCTGCTTTAATGAAATCCAGAATCTTGTCATCTGATCATCTGTAATTGGGATGAATTGTGCTTTTTCCTCAACGAGCTTTCTAAAGAAAGGAACAACAGATCCTCTAGAGCCTGAAACATTGCCATAACGTACAACAGAGAATCTTGTTTTGCCTTCACCTACAAGATTGTTTGCTGCAGTAAACAGCTTGTCAGAGCAAAGTTTAGTTGCACCATAAAGATTAATTGGATTTGCAGCCTTATCTGTTGATAGAGCAACAACTTTTTCTATACCACATTCAATTGCTGCCTCAATGACATTTTCTGCACCATTGATATTGGTTTTGATACATTCCATTGGATTGTATTCAGCGGCAGGTACCTGTTTGATAGCTGCAGCGTGAATTACTATATCAACACCTTTCATCGCAAGCTTAAGTCTTGTCAGATCACGGACATCACCGATAAAATAACGCAGTTTCTCGCTATAGTCAGCAAGACGTTGTTGCATTTCATACTGCTTTAATTCATCTCTTGAATAAACAATTACCTTTTTTACATCGTAATTTTCAAGCACTGTTTTAATGAATTTGTTACCAAAAGAGCCTGTGCCTCCTGTAACAAGAATTGTTTTGTTGTAAAGCAGTTTGCTTATTGATTCGTTAATGTCCATAGTTTGTTCCTAATTAGAAGCTGCGATATTATATTTTTTCATTTTTTCAACAAGAGTTGTTCGACGCAGTCCTAAAATTTCGGATGCTTTTGCGACAACTCCGTTACTCTGCTGTAGAGCCTGCTTAATCATGTTGATTTCAATATTAGAAACCATATCCTTTAGATTTATTCCATCAGGATTTAAAGTTGGCATAAAAGCTTGTGCCATATCATTTTCACCTTCAATAACAGGTAAAGGTGGCAGATCGATAGGCTTGTTGTCAGCTTCCTCCACATCAAAGCTATCCTCTTGAATTTCATCGCCTGGCAGAGGAACTGAGAAGTTATCAAGAAGCGCCATTCTCTCTTCGAATGGATCATCCTCAAGTTTTCCTCCCCTATAGGTAATAGGCAGATCACCTACATCAACAATTTCATTTGGATGTAAGATGAGAAGTCTTTCTACAAGGTTTGACAGTTCTCTAACATTTCCAGGCCAGCTACAGCTCATCAGCTGCAACATAGCTCTTTGTGTAAATCTTACAGTAGATTTCTGCTCTTTTGAGTGACGGTTGACAAGTTCCTGAACTAAAAGTGGAATATCGTCACTTCTATCTCTTAAAGGAGGAGTCTGAATTGGGAATACATTTAGTCTGTAGAAAAGATCCTGTCTGAATAACTTTTCTTCAACCATCTTTTCAAGGTTCTGATGAGTTGCAGCAATAACTCTTACATCAGCGCTGATAGGCTTGTTAGAGCCAACTCTTTCAAACTGTCTTTCCTGAAGAACACGTAAAAGCTTTACTTGCATCTGAAGAGGCATATCACCGATTTCATCCAGGAAGATAGTACCGCCCTGAGCAAGCTCAAAACGTCCCTCATGAGAACTGATAGCACCTGTAAAAGCGCCCTTCTCGTGACCGAAAAGTTCTGATTCTAAAAGCTCAGCAGGAATTGCACCGCAGTTTACAGGAACGAAATTCTTGTTCTTTCTTTTTGAAAGTTCATGAATTGCTCTTGCAACAACTTCCTTTCCTGTACCTGATTCACCAAGAATAAGTACAGATGCATCAGTTGAAGCTACCTGTTCAATAAGTCTTCTTACATTAGTAATAGCCTTACCCTGACCTACGAGCATTTTTATGAGTGTAGCTGCACCACTGCCTGATTTTGATGAGAATTTTCTCATGGTTCTGAATGACTGGCAGTAGTGTAATAAAGAGACAATCTCATCGTAATTTGGATCGTCACTTATAGAGCCTAAAAGATTAGAGTATGAACTTAAATCATCTTTTATATTTTCTGAGCATAGTAAAAAGGCTGTATCCTGATGCTTTGATAATAATTCATCAGCCTTTATAGCATCTGTATCACCAAGAACACAGAAGTCCACATTTGAATCTTCCGCGTCAAAATATGACAGGCAGTCGTTTACATCTCCACTCTGACAGGATAGACCTAAAAAAGAGAAGATTGTTTCAAGAGACTGTCTTTTTGATGCATCCTTTTCAAGGATTAGCAGATTACCGGAGAACTGCATATGACATACCTAATATATTAAAAAATACTTATCTATTGTCTATCATACAATAACTATTAAAATTAATGACAAAAATTTGACAAAAAAAACAAAAGAAACATTATAAATTGTGAGCAAGGTTGTTTTTTAAAAACACAATAATATATTGAAAAGTCTTGATTTTGCTTCATTAATTGATATTGTCGCTTTTTCTCTAATATTGTCCTAAGTCGTCAAAAAAATGTTGTAACGTTTATTTTTTATATGGTCAGGTTTTTATCTGGCACGTTCATTGCATCAGCTTGGTAAATTGTAAAAACGTCTATTTTTTGTCAGGTGAGTTATGAGTGAGGATCTACTAATTGCTAATACAGCTAAAACCGATATTGGTTTTGCAGCTGATCATCGCAGTCTGCAGAAACTCAAAAAACTCGGTTTGGGCGATAAAAAAGATCAGGCTTTAGCTTTAAAAGCTGCAGCAGAGCAGTTTGAAGCTTTGCTCAATAAATACTGGCTTGATGCAATGAAGCAGACTAATGAGACTATAAATCCTGATTCGCCACTGCATTCAAAGTATTCATCATTCTTTGACGATATGCTTTCAACTCAGTATGTCGGTTCAATGAATTCTAAAACATCAATCAACAAGAATTCTGTTACCTACCTTATTACAAAGCAGTTTGCCAAGTCCTTAGGCGATGAGGGTAAAGCTCTTATGGCAGAGCTTGACAAGATGTCCGTAGGTCAGAGAAGTAAAGAGAGCTACGTAAAAGGCTCAAATGTATCTTTAAGCAATCTTGCCTCCTTAAAGGTTGATACAAATGCTTCTGTTTCAAGACTTAAAGATTTATATGGATCAATAAAGGAAAATTCAGATCTTAAGAATATTCAGAACGAGGAGGATTTTGTCAAGAAGATAATGCCTTATGCTCTGAAGGCTGTAGAAGGCATTGGATTTAATCCATTGGTTTTAGTTGCACAGGCTGCTCTTGAAACAGGATGGGGCCGTCATGTTTCTGACAACAACAATTATTTTGGCATCAAGGCTAATGATTCTTACAAGGGAGAAAATACAAGTGAACTTACTTCTGAGTATATAGATGGTAAGAAAGTCAACGTTATAGACAAGTTCAGAAAATACTCAGGTGTCCTTGAGAGTATGAAGGATTATATAAGCTTTATTAAAGATAATCCAAGATACAAGGATGCAATAGATAAAAGTTATAGTCCCGACGAATATTTTGAGCAGATTCATAAGGCCGGATACGCTACAGATCCTAACTATGCCGACAAACTCAAAAAAATTTCACGAAAAATTGCATTTATGGCATACAAATAGCATATATAGAATCTGAGAAGGAAATTTAGGCGGAAAATTGCCATAAAGGGGTCATACGATGTCAGTCGATT
>NZ_JBGVMC010000061.1:0-3424 GCF_045124615.1 Succinivibrio sp. | reverse complement strand
TCATCCAAGTCTTCCTGCGTTTTTGCTGCATTGATTTGCGCTGTCTTCTGGTGTTCATGTTCAACCTCCAGCTGTTGAATCAAATTAGCTCTTTCTTGCTCCAGTGCATTTTTCGCAACGTTCAGACGTTCAATTTCAGCCTGATCGTCTCTTGCCGAATAGCCGGTCAGAAAACCGACAGCAAAAGCTAATGCACCAGCAATCAATGTATTCTTAATGGATAACATTGGGAAACTCCAGAAACGAAAAAAGCCCACATTTCTGTGAGCTTCTTTTTGACATTTTTATACTAAGAAAGAAATAATTTAGCTTCTGCTTTTCTGCGCCTAGTTAAACCTGCAACTTCAACACCACCGGCTTTGTTAATATCCAGAAATTCTTTAGCAGCGCCTTCTTTATCGCCGGCCTTCATTTTCTTCCAGAGCTTATAACTGACTAAAGTCTGAAGAGGAGTTAAGCGCTTACCATTCTTGAGCGCGCCCTGCAAGTTGAACAGTAAACAGACTAAGGCATCAAACATGCCCTGAGTAACTTCAATCTCATCAATATTTAACGCTGATTCAATCTGATACTCATAATTAGCTATGTCTGCTTTTAGAAATTTTTCTGCCTCAGCTTCAGTGCAAACCATACCTTCATACACAGCTGGGGAATGATGACCATATCCAATGGTGTATCCTTTCTCATGAGGAAAAGGCTTATAAGCTTTGGTTCTAAGACCTTCAAATTTCTGAATAAGGGCAATCGCATGAGAAGAAACGTGCATATTAATGAATTCCTGATGTTAAATAGTTAATTGCCAAAATACCTACAATATTGCATATTCCATAGACTAAAAAAGGTATTCCTAATGCGATACTCAGTAATGCCCAGGAGAATTCTGCAAAGTAACAAAACGGAATCAGCCATTGAGATATATAACGTTTATGTTTATCGCTCATTTTTGTCTATCCCATATCTTTTAGCAATCCAATTTAAAACTCTGCCAATGCCGAACAGTCCGATCATGACTCCATAAGGAACTGCATCCCATGCCTCAAATCTTTCAGGAAAATATCTGTAGCTTAACCAACATATGGCCATGGCTCCAATTCCTGAAATCAGCGCATAATAAATTCTTCGTATAAACTCAGGTGGTTTTTTGAAAAATGACGAAACCAAAAATGAAGTTACACTACATGCCATGCCACCTAATGCGAACAAAGTTACTTCAGAAGGCAACATGATCTAATCTCCAGAAAAAGAAAAAGCCTCTCAAAGAATCTGAGAGGCCTACCACCTAATCACAGTTTGCCACTGTATTGTCTATAAGTATAAAACAGAAAAACGATCCAAAAACGATCAAAAAACGATCTATTTCTAAAACGCTCATAGAATGATTTTAATGTCTTAGTGGTACAGTGACCTATTTTTATAAAAGAAATGCTTCTGAGGTGTCTTAAAATTGAAAATAGAGGGTATTTTGAATATAAAGTGTATAGAGACTATGGCAGCCACATTTTAAAAATCTATTCAGCTAGACAATTTCCGGGCGTCTTGCCACCCGAGGACGTCAGGAACGCTGAGAGGACCCGTTGACCCTTGTTGGATGTCTTTTATTCTTTGCCTGAGTAGAATAATCGGTCCATCTGCAGTTTGATGGTTCATAATTTCCATCATTGTTTATACGGTCAATACTCAGTTTGATATTTGGTTTATAACCATTAGACAAACTCCACTTACAAAATGCAGGAAAACTAAAGTGCCATTCATTACAAATAGAAATACCTCTTGCACCATAATCCTTGTACTTTGGATGAGAAGAACTGTAACAGCGTCTTTTCATGTTTTGCCAAGTGTAATATAACAACGGATATTGATCCTTTAATACAGATCTTTCTGGTCTTATTGCTTTTGCTTTTCTCTCTTCCTTTGCTTTTCTTTTCATTAAGCATCTGAACCGCTTACAAGCAAAACAGTTCATTGAGATTCCATTCCTTAAATGACGTCTTATTATTGTTCCTCTGACAGTTTTTGTATAACCGCATTTCATACACTTTACCTGCCACATTGCATTGCCATCATTATCAGAAGGCGCCTCAGCTATTACAACAAAATCTCCTATTGTTTTATTTAAAATGCTTAGATCTTTTTCCATAAAACCACCGTCATTTCTATGAGAAAAATTCTGAAAAAATAAATGTAACTAGAAATTGTTTATAAACTGCTGATACATTTTGTCTTTGAATTTAGAGTTCCTTTCCTCAGACTTTTGCAAGTCCTGCTCATAAAGAAATGTCTTTGGTTCATTGCTTTTAAACGGTTCTATTCCCAGAAGCCATTTTGCTGCAATGGTTGGATCTTTATGAGCGCGCATATAATGTCTGCAGAGTCTTCTCATTTTCTGATAAGAAACACCGCGCTCTTGACAGAATAAACGCATGGAGCGATAACACTTACCTTCAAATTCAAACACCTTCATTCATAATCCTTAGCTGATTGAGAATCAACTGTTCACCTCTTCTGATTAAGTCACAGATAGCCTGAGTAGTAACATATCTTAAAGCTGTATCTACAGCAGGATTGAATTCAAAGTAGTTTGAACAATGACGTCGTTTAATTTTCTGCTCTTTGTTCTGTTTTTTCAGAATCAGGAATATCTCATCAGGAGATTTACACTGGATATAAAACATGTTGAGCAGTTTATATAGATTAGGCTGTTTCTGTTTTAATTCACAGAAGGCCTTATCAATAATCATAGCAGATTCATCTGAAATGGTATAAGTCTGATTTAATGAAGTGTGTCCAGGATAACCAGAACATCCAAAATAGCGTGACCAGATTCCATAATTATGCAACAAACGTATATATTCAGCAGAGCTCTCTGCAGTAATAGCTTCTCTTATTTCTTTAGTCAGCATTTTTCAAATAGATTCCTGCAAGCTTAGTCTTTTCCAATTTCCCAAATTCTAGCTTCAACTAATCCAGGTAGTCTTACTAGTCTTTGCCCTTTCTTTCTCTTAGGTTGTTCAACTACAGAGCCTCTGACAACGGTTAAGTGGTCGATTTGACTATCATCAAGCCAAAGACCTGCATGAGTACAAACATCTTGAAAACCTTTTAAGATGTTATCCAAATCTCTACGTCTGCCATCACTAAAATGCACTGTGATTGATACACCAACACGACCTTTAATCTGTTCAAATCCATCTGTTTGATCTTGTAGCTCATGTAAAGCACGAGCAAACCAACTTCTGTACTTACTTCCATTGGTTAGTTGGCGGCCGCGTGTTCTAATTAACCTTTGATTAGCACTTACTGGCACTTCAAATCTAACTGTAATCACTTGTTACTCCTGCGTTGTTGTATGAACTACCTAAATTATTCTCTAAGAATCTAATTGCTTTGCCATTGAAGGTCATCTCAAGCTTACCTACAGGGCCGT